>NZ_JBEXXE010000057.1:0-75459 GCF_040630255.1 Streptomyces sp. NPDC005820 | reverse complement strand
TCTCCCCGGCCCACTCGCCCATCGCCACGAAAACGAGTCTGGCCCCGCCGCTCACGCGGCGGGGCCAGAACCCAAGATCTTCATGAGTCTTCTAGCGCCGGTCCGGCCATTCAGCGCAGGACACCCTCCCAGGTGTCCACCGCGTAGTGCACCGTCATCCCGTGGCGGGCGTACAGCCGGGGAGCGCCCGTCGCGTTGGCGGTGTCCACGCCCAGCCCCACGGTGTCCCGGCCCCGGGCGGCGAAGGCCGCGAAGGCTTGGCGCAGCATCAGCCCGGCGAGCCCGCGCCCCCGGGCCTCGCGCAGCACACCGAGGCTGCGGATCCAGCCCATCGCCTCACGGTCGTCGCGGGCCAGCAGGAACCCGGCGTCCCCGAGCTCGTCCGTGCCGACGATCCACACCAGCGACCAGTCGAGCCCCTCGGCGTCCACATCGTGCAGCCACGGCTCGTAGGCGCGCGGCTGGAAGTCGAAGTGCTCGGCGAACGTGGCCTGGTACAGCTCGTGCACCCGCCCGCGGTCCGCCTCGTCGGCACACGGGCGCAGCCGCACCCCGTCGGGCAGCGCCGGCGCCCGGTCCGCGGCCGGGTCCAGCGCCCGCCGCAGCACGTGATAGCGCCGTACGACGGACCAGCCGCGCCCCGTCAGCAGCGAGGTGTCCAGCGTGGGCTCGATGTTGAGGTGCAGATGCACCACGGCCCGCCCGGCGCCGTTCTCCCGGGCCCGCTCCAGCGCCCGCGCCTCCATCGCCTCGAGGACGAGCCGCCCCGCGTCCTGCCGGTCGGGCAGGACGTAGTGGTCGATGTCGACGCGCTCACCGCCCGAGTCGTCCCAGAGCAGCCCGTAGGCCACCAGCCGGTCGCCGTCGAAGGCGAGCCAGCTGTCCCGCTCCAGATCGGTCTCGGGATGCTTCAGATCGGCCTCGACGGTGTGCAGATCCGTCTCGGGCCGGCCGATCTCGATCACGTCGACGGCGTTGAGCAGCGCGGTCACGGCGGGCGCGTCGGCGAGAGCGGCGGGACGCAGGGCGTAGGACATGGGGCAAGGGTCGGCAGCGGCGGGACCGGCCGCAACGCATTTTCCTCTGGCACCCGGTGCCGCCATGAGCCCTGTATGCGCCCCCGTGCGCCTGGGCAGAATCCGTTCTGCCATTGATCACGCGGGGGAGTGACACGTGCCTCCCCTCGAACTACCGGGAAGGCAGGTCGGTTGTCGTGCAGTTGCGTCTTCCCGCCTCCATATCCGACGCCCAGCAGTGTCTGGCCGAGGGGGCGGTACCGATAGGCGGGGCCACACTGGTGTGGGCCGCCTGGCAACGGGACGGCTTCCCGGAACAGGCGGTGTCGCTGCGTCATGTGCCGGAGGCGAACGTCGTCGGCCCCGAGGAACTCGGCGGTGCCGTGCTGCTGCACCGCGTCGACGCCACCGTGCCCGAGGTACTGCACCGGGCGGCCTCCGGCATCGGCACGGGCGCGGTGCGCCGGACCGCCACGGTCGGCGGCAACATCGTCGGCTCCACCCTGCGCTGTCTGCTCCCCGCCGCCCTCGTCCTGGACGCCCGCGCCACGGTCCTGGAACCCGACAGCGTGTACGACACCGACCTCACCGAGCTGGTGGCGAAGCGTCCGCTGCTGCTCGGGCTGCGCTGGCGCACCCCCCTGGCCAGCGGCTACCGCAAGGTGGAGGGCGACGCGGGCGGCCCGCCGCCCCTCGTCGTGGCCGCCGCGGTGCACGCCGACCGCGATGGCGACGGCGACGGTGACGGCAGCGGTCCGGGGCAGCTGCGGGTGGCCGTACGCGACGGCTACGAGGTGCTCAGCGAGAGCATCCCCTTCGGCACCGACGCCGACCAGGTGCTGCACGCCCTGGAGCAGACCGACCTCGCCGCCCTGCCCGCCCCGGCCAGGGACCACCTCCGCCAACAGGTCACGGACGTCCTGGCCCGCGCCGGCGAGGCGGCCTGAGTCCCGACGGCGCCGACGGCCTCACGTCTCCTGCAGCGGCCGGTACGCCTCCTCCGCCAGTCCGAATGTCCAGGCGACCCCCTCCCGTGCCGTCCGGGTCGACGGCGGTACCCGCAGCCAGTACGTGCGCCGGGTGCCGTCCGGCTCCGGCGTGGAGTTGACGACCTCCACCATCACCACGGGCTCGTCGTCCACGAGGTCGATCCGCCACAGGACGCCCGTCTCGTCCCGGTGGACGGGGCGGGCGCCGGAGTCCGCCAGATAACGGTCGTAGCCGTAGTACTCCAGCATCACCCGGCGCAGTTCGGCGTTCTCCTCGGCGCGGATCCGCTCCGGGGTGAGCGAGGGCAGCTCCGCCAGGAAATCGGCCGGCACCGGCATGCCCCGCCAGGCGTACAGGGCGAAGCCGTCGGGGTAGGCCAGCGCCGGGCCGTCGCCGTGGTCGAGCTGGCCCGCCTCGTCGCGGTGCAGGGCCACCGGCCGCTCCGACACCACCGCCACCCGCGCGAACGGCCACCACCAGCCCGCGCTGCGGGACACCGCGGCCAGCCCGTCGAGCGGACCGCCGTCCGTGGCGAACGCGGCGAGCCACGGCGCGTCGTGCTGCCCCAGCACCGCGTCCAGCAGGATCAGCCGTATCCGCGCGGCCTCCTTCCCCGTGTCCCCACCGGCCAATTCCTCCAGGAGCCCGGTCCGGATCCGGTCCACCAGCGCCTGGGTGGAGTCCCACAGCCGGCCACCGGTCGCCGCCCAGTGCGCCGGCCAGCCCGCCGTGCCCAACTCCGCGTGCAGCAGCTGCCGCTCCTGCGCCCAGGGGGCGCTGCGCACGCTCTCACGCACGCTCGGACCCGTGTCCGTCATCGCCCGGATCAGCGTCACCGCCTCGCGCGGCGAACCCGCCCACGCCACCCGCTCCGGCTCGGCCAGCCCGGCCTGCCGGTAGGCCCGGCGCACACCGGCCTCGG
This sequence comes from Streptomyces sp. NPDC005820, assembly GCF_040630255.1. Classification (NCBI taxonomy): domain Bacteria; kingdom Bacillati; phylum Actinomycetota; class Actinomycetes; order Kitasatosporales; family Streptomycetaceae; genus Streptomyces; species Streptomyces sp. NPDC005820. The sequence continues at coordinate 72,531 of NZ_JBEXXE010000057.1, read as the reverse complement.
CCGCCGCCCGGTCGGCGGGACCGGTCGCCGTGGCGCACGCCCGCCACGCCCGCACATTCTCGTCGGAGGCCACAGCCGTCACCTGAACACCCGTCGTCGTCATCCGTCCTCGCCCCACATCTGTCTTTCCCGGACGCCTTCTTCAGTCCGCGACGATCCGCACGGACCCCGGCACGTACTCCCGCTGGCGGATCACCCGGTACCAGCCCTTCGGCAGGGGGATCACCGCGTGCTCCTCGTGCACCACCCGGCCGCCCTGCGGCAGATGCAGCAGCAGCGGCCCGAACGGCCCCGGCTCGCGCACCAGATCACCCGGCCCGACCACGGCGTGGGCGTGCCCGGTGACCTCGCCCAGCGCCAGCACCAGCCGCCCCCGCCCGTCCCGGGCCTCCCGCGGCGCCTGCGCGACATGCGGCGGCACCGCCGCCGTGTCCACGGGCACGATCAGCACGTCTCCCTGCCGGTACATGGCACTCCCCTCACCGCCGGGTGCACCCCGCACCGGCCTCATGACCACGACCGTACGGGCCACCACTGACAACGCCCCCGGACCCGTCCCGAACCCCGCCCCCGCCGACGGCCGTTGTCAGTGCCTGTTGGTACAACTGCGGGCATCAGGGATCGCACACGTTTTCCGCACGGGAGCAGTCGTATGTCCTACGCCACCCACCTCGTCTCGCTGTACGGGCTGCCCGCCTACTCCTTCCCGGGCCCCGACGCCCGCACCGACGACCTGCCCGACGCCGACGGCTTCGCCTGGCGGATCACCAGCGACGTCTACGACTCCGACGAGGCGTGGACGGCCGCGTTCGCCCGCTTCTGCGACACCGTCGACACCACCCGCGTACGGGCCCTGATCGTCGGCCCCTGGCAGGAGGCGTACGACACCGAGCCCACCGGCGTCGTCGACGCCCTGGTCGGCGCCCGGGACCGCTTCCCCGCGCTGCGCGCCCTGTTCGTGGGCGACATGGAGTCGGAGGAGTGCGAGATCTCCTGGATCAACCAGACCGACGTCACCCCGCTGCTCAAGGCCTTCCCCGCACTGGTGGAGTTCGGTGTGCGCGGCGGCTCCGGCCTGGAGTTCCCCGCGCTGAGCCACGGCGCGCTGCGCAAGCTCGTCATCGAGGCGGGCGGTCTGGGCGCCGAGGTGGTGCGCGGGGTCGGCGGCAGCGACCTGCCCGCCCTGGAGCACCTCGACCTGTGGCTCGGCACCCCCGACTACGGCGGCGACAGCGAGATCGCCGACCTGGAGCCGATCCTGTCCGGCGCCCGGCTGCCGCGCCTGCGTCACCTGGCCCTGCGCAACAGCGAGATGCAGGACGCCGTCGCCGCGGCCGTCGCCTCCGCGCCGGTCGTCGCCCGGCTGGAGGTGCTGGACCTCTCCATGGGCGTCCTGACCGACGAGGGCGCCGCCGCCCTGCTCGGCGGTCAGCCGCTCACCCACCTCAAGAAGCTCGACCTGCACCACCACTACGTCACCGAGCCGCTCCAGGACCGCCTGCGCCAGACCCTGGCGGGCGTCGAGCTGGACCTCGACCGCGACGACGCCGACGAGGACGTCGAGGACGACGGCACGGTCTGGCGCTACGTCGCCGTGGGCGAGTGAGCACACCCCTCCTGCCGGGGCCCCGCTTCGCGGTGGTCGGCAACCCCGAGAACCGCCGCGTCGCCCTCTTCGGCGACGCGGTGCTCGCGGCCGGCCTGCCCGCCCCGCGGATCGTCCCCTGGACGGACGTCCTGCGCGACGGCGGAGCCGACTTCGCCGCCGACGAGACCGTCCGCGTCGACTCCCCCGGGGAGAACACCGAGGTCGACCGGCTCCTGCGGGACGCCGAGGACCCCACCCGGGTCGAGGGCTCGGCCCGCTGGTACGCCCGCTTCACCGCCGCGGTGCGCGGACTGCGCGGCGGCCGCCGCCTCGACGACCCGGACGACCTCGCCGTCCTGTTCGACAAACGCCGCTGCCACGCCGTCCTCGACGCCGCCGGGGTCCCCGTACCGGCCTCGCCCACCTCGGGCCCGGGCGCGGCCGAGGTGGGCGGCTGGGACGACGTACGGGCGCTGATGCGCGAGCACCGGATGCACCGGCTGTTCGTGAAACCCGCGCACGGGTCGTCCGCGTCGGGCGTCCTCGCCGTCGAGGCGGGCGGCGGCGGCCGGATCAGGGCCACCACCTCGGTGGAGCTGGCCGCGGACGGCCGCCTCCACAACTCCCTCACGGTGCGCCGCTACGAGAGCGAGCGGGACATCGCGGCCGTCGTCGACGCGCTCGCCCCGGACGGCCTGCATCTCGAACGCTGGCTGCCGAAGGCATCTCAGGACGGCCGCGCCGCCGATCTGCGGGTCGTCGTCGTGGCCGGCCGGGCCACCCACGCGGTGGTCCGCACCAGCCGATCGCCCATGACCAATCTCCACCTCGGCGGCAGCCGCGGCGACCTCGAGGCCGTCCGCCGGTCCTTCGAGGCGGCGGGCACCCGCTGGGCCGATGTCCTCGGGGTGTGCGAGCGGGCGGCGGCCTGCTTCCCGCGCACCCTGTGCGTCGGCGTCGACCTGCTCCCGGCCGTCGGCTGGCACAGGGCCGCCGTCGGCGAGGTCAACGCCTTCGGCGATCTGCTGCCCCGGCTGACCGGCCTGCCCGGCAGCGGAGCCGAGGGACTGGACACCTACGGCGCCCAGGTGGCCGCCGTACTGCACGACCGGCACGACCGGCACGACAGAGGAACACCCCATGCCTGAACCCGCCATGCCTGAACCCGCCGTGCCAGATCCAGACATGAAGAACGTCGTCGGCAGCCACGACATCCTCCTGGTCACCCTCGACACCCTGCGGTACGACGTGGCCGTGGAGCTGGCGGAGGCGGGCCGCATCCCGAACCTGGCCCGGCATCTGCCCGGCGGACGCTGGGAGGAACGGCACGCCCCGGGCAGCTTCACCTACGCCTCCCACCAGGCGATCTTCGCGGGCTTCCTGCCGACCCCGGCCGCCCCCGGCCCGCATCCGCGGCTGTTCGCGGCGAGCTTCGCGGGTAGTGAGACCACCGCAGACGGCACCTTCGTCTTCGACACCCCCGACCTGGTCTCCGGCCTGGCGAAGGCCGGCTACCACACCGTCTGCGTCGGGGGAGTGGGCTTCTTCAACCGGCAGGCGCCGCTCGGCTCGGTGCTGCCCGGACTCTTCCACGAGTCCCACTGGACACCGGAGTTCGGCGTGACCTCACCGCACTCCTTCGAGAACCAGGTCGCCTGCGCGGAACGCGTGATCGGTGAACTCCCGTCCGACCAGCGCCTGTTCCTCTTCGTGAACGTCTCCGCCCTGCACCAGCCCAACTGGTTCCATCTGCCCGGCGCGACCCGCGAGGCCGGCGACTCCCGCGAGACCCACGCCGCCGCCCTGGAGTACGTCGACCGGCACATCGGCCGGCTCCTCACCGCCGTGAGCAGCCGACGCCCCTGCTTCGCGATCGTCTGCTCCGACCACGGCACCGCCTACGGCGACGACGGCTACACCGGCCACCGCCTCGGGCACACGTCCGTGTGGACCGTGCCGTACGCCCACTTCTTCCTGCACCCCGCCGACGACCGCGCCGAGGCCGCCGTATGACCACCGCCCAGCTGACCAGCCCCTACCAGCACTACGTCTACGCCTACCCGCACAAGACCGCCTACCGCGCACTCGACGACCGGCCACCGCTGGCCGAGCTCTGGGCGGGCGAACCCAAGGACGCCCTCTCCCTCTACCTCCACATACCGTTCTGCGAGGTCCGCTGCGGCTTCTGCAACCTCTTCACCCGCATCGGCGCCCCCGACGGCCTGACCGGCGCCTACCTGGACGCCCTGGACCGGCAGGCGACCGCCGTACGGGAGGCACTCGGGGACCGGGACACGGTCCGGTTCGCCACGGCCGCCTTCGGCGGCGGCACCCCCACCTTCCTCACCGCCGCCGAGCTGGAGCGCCTCTGCGACATCGCCGAGCACCGCATGGGCGCCGACCTGCGCGCGGTCCCGCTGTCCGTCGAGGCCTCACCCGCCACCGCCACCGCCGACCGGCTCGCCGTCCTCGCCGAGCGCGGCGCCACCCGGCTCAGCCTGGGCGTCCAGAGCTTCGTCGAGACCGAGGCCCGGGCCGCCGTACGCCCGCAGCGCCGCGCCGACGTCGAGGCCGCCCTCACCCGCATCCGCGACGCCCGCTTCCCGGTCCTCAACATCGACCTCATCTACGGCATCGACGGCCAGACCGAGCAGAGCTGGCTGCGCTCCCTGGACGCCGCCCTCGCCTGGTACCCCGAGGAGCTCTACCTCTACCCGCTCTACGTCCGCCCCCTCACCGGCCTCGACCGACGCGCCGCGACCGGCCCCGACCCGGCCTGGGACGAGCAGCGCCTGACCCTGTACCGGGCCGGCCGCGACCACCTCCTCGCGCATGGCTACACCCAGCAGTCCATGCGGATGTTCCGCCGCGCCGACGCCCCTCCCCAGGGCGCCGACGACTACGCCTGCCAGACCGACGGCATGATCGGCCTGGGCTGCGGAGCCCGCTCCTACACCGCCGCACTGCACTACTCCTTCGACTACGCGGTCGGCATGCACGAGATCCGCGGCATCATCGACGACTACGTCAGCACCACCGACTTCACACACGCCGAGGTCGGCCACCCCATGACCCCCGACGAGTCCCGCCGCCGGCACCTCCTGCAGTCCCTCCTCCAGGCCGAGGGACTCCGCGTCGCGGACTACCGCGCCCGCTACGGCAGCACCCCCGGCGAGGACTTCGGCCCGGAACTCGCCGGGTTCGCCGACCGCGGCTGGCTGACGGAGGACTCCGGGCTCGTACGGCTCACCGCCGAGGGCCTCGCCCACTCCGACGCCATCGGCCCCGAGCTGTTCTCCCCGGCCGTGCGCGCCGCCATGGCCGCCTACGAGCGGAAGTGACGGGCCGCCATGGACCTGACCCTCCTCTACCGGGGCCCGCTCGCCTCCTGCGACTACGACTGCCCCTACTGCCCGTTCGCCAAGCGCCGCGACTCCACCGCGCAACTGCGCGCCGACCGTGCCGCGTTGGAACGCTTCGCGGCCTGGGCCGCCGACCGGACCGACGACCGGCTCTCCCTCCTCTTCACCCCCTGGGGAGAGGGACTGGTCCGCTCCTGGTACCGGCGCACCCTGACCGAGCTGTCCCACCTGCCGCACATCCGCCGGGTCGCCATCCAGACCAACCTCAGCTGCCGCACCGACTGGCTCGCCGACGCCGACCACGAGACGCTGGCCCTGTGGTGCACGTACCACCCGGGCCAGACCCCCTACGACCGCTTCCTCACCAAGTGCCGTGACCTCGCCGACCGGGGCATCCGCTTCAGTGTCGGCGTCGTCGGCCTGTCCGAGCACCTGGAAGCGGCCCGCCGCCTGCGCGCCGACCTGCCCGAGCACGTCTACCTGTGGATCAACGCGGCCGAGGGCCACGTCTACACCGACCCCGAGGCCGCGGACTGGACCACCCTGGACCCGCTCTTCCCGTACAGCCGCCATCCGCACACCAGCGCCGGACTGCCCTGCCGCACCGGCGAGTCGGTGATCTCGGTCGACGGCGAGGGCACGGTCCGCCGCTGCCACTTCGTCCCCGCCGAGCTCGGCAACCTCTACGACGGCTCCTACCGCGCCGCCCTGCGCCCCCGCGCCTGCCCCCTGGCCGTCTGCGACTGCCACATCGGCTACGTCCACCTGGAGACCCTGCCGCTGTACGACGTGTTCGCGGGCGGCGTCCTGGAACGCATCCCGGCACGGCAAACCGCCCGCACCACGAAACTCGCGATGCGGGCGGCACCCTAGGGGCGCGACCGCCACGACGACGGCCGCAGACGAACGACGGCAGGTCAGGACGTCACATCGGTGATCCTCCACCGCTGATTCGACCCGGAGTTGGGCTGCCACGTGGTCACGGCGGCACCTTCCTTGGTGGCCTGGCCGCCGACTTCGAGGACACGGGAGGTGGCCACATTGACCAGCGTCCACGTCCCGTCACCCGTGGTGGACAGGATCCACTCCGTCGCCGCGTCCCGCTCACCCGTGTCCGGCTCGATCACCGGCACATTGTCGCGCACGGCGAGCCGCTTGCCCTCGGCCGGGTTGGCGAAGACGTACCGCTGACGGTTGCCGGTCTTGCCGTACCGCGCGTCCAGCTGCCACTCCTGCGCGACCGTGCCGTTGGCCGAACCGATGACCAGGTTGGTGCCGTTGGCCCCGACGGTGACCGCCTTGCCGCTCTGCACGCCGGTCAGCGTGTAGGAGTGGCCCTTGCTGAAGAGCCCCGCGTTCTTCGCGATCCCCGAGACGCCCTTGATCGAGAAGGAGGTCACGGACTGGGCCGGCACGGTGTAGGTGGCCTTGCCGTCGACGACCTTCACCGGCGCCTGCCGGACGAGCTTGCCGTCGGCGCTGGTCACGGTCGGCGTGACGGTCGCGTTGCCCTTGATCGTGCGGAACTTCGACAGGTCGATGGTGACCGTACGGGTCGCCGTGGTGCTGTTGACGTGGACGAGCGAGGCGCCCTTGCCGTCCTTGGTCACGGCCGCGGCGCTGGAGGTGTCGTCCACCTTGATCAGCTTGTCGCCGGGCTTGATGAAGTGCGTGAAGTTGCGGGCCGTGTCGAACTTGGTGTTCGTGTAGATCGGGCACGACTGGAGCGTGTCCGTGGAGGTGCAGCTGAACGGGAGCTGGATGGAGCCCCAGTTGCCGCCCTTGGCGGACTCGCCGCCCGGCTTCATGTTGTCGTAGTCCTCGACCGGCTGCCAGAACACCCAGGCCTTGGGCTCCAGTTCACGCAGGTCGTTGACGATCTGCTGGGCGAGGCCGAGACCCGGGCGCATGTCGGTGAAGCTCTGCCCGTCGCCCCAGTCGCCCTCGACCTCGCTCATCCACAGCGGCTTGTCCGCGGCCTTGGCGAGGTCGCGCACGGTGGTGCGCTGCCCGGTGCCGTAGGTGTGGACGTTCATCTGCCCGACGGCGTCCTTGGAGGCCTGCGAGTAGGAGTTCCAGTTGGTCGAGAAGATGGACGGGTTGGTCTCGTCCATCGCCGAGATGTCCGCCTTGACCTTGGCCTTCTTCAGCGCGGCGGGAAGCGCCGCGAGCACCTTCTGCTGGAGCTCGGGCCCGATGTGCGCGCCCTCCTGCCGGCCCCCGACGGGCTCGCCGTCCGCGCCCAGACGCGTGCCCCAGTAGCCGGTGTTGGGCTCGTTGAAGGGGTCGACCGTGTCGACCTTGATGCCCTCGGACTTCTCCAGGAGCTTGGTCGCCCCCGCGAGATAGGCGGCGAAGTCGTCGACCGAGTCGGCCTTCAGCTGGTCGGTGTTGGCGTTGAACCCGCCCGAGACGTACCCGCTGACGGTCATGAACCACGGCGGGGAGTTGCTGAACGTCTCCCAGTGGTCGATGTCGTTCTTGATGTGGTTCACCCACCAGCGCTGGGTGGCGTCGGCGTCCTTGTTCCAGTCCGCCTTGTCGTCCGCGCTCCACCAGTCGGTGTCCGTCCGGGTGGTGCCCGCGGGCGCCTTCCACCAGCCCTCGACCGCGCCGCCCGCGCGCAGATAGTCCTTGACGTCCGGCGCGTTGCCGCCGCCGATGTTGTAGCGGGCGATGTTCAGCGCGAGCCCGTCGTCGCCGAAGAGCAGCTTCGCGAGCCTCTCGCGGATCGCGGGCGGGTAGTCGCCGGTCGCGTTGGCGAACCAGACCAGGCTGGTGCCCCAGCCCTCGAACTTGTCCTGCTTGTACGACGGATCCGGCGTCACGGTGACGGCGGCGTCGGCCCGCGCCTGAGCGGGGACGCTCAGCAGGGCGGCCCCGGTGGCCAGGGCGGTCAGCGCGGCGGCCCCGAGGGACCGTCTGGTACGGCGTGCCATCAATGCTCCCAACTGCGGTGCGGTCGCTGTGGTGGGCCCCTCCCGCCGGGCGGGCAGGAGAGGATGGCCCCCGGCACGGGTCAGGCCGTGCCGGGGAGTCGGGGGGTGCGTCGTGTGTTACGCGGTGGCCTGGCGCAGTACGGCGACCGCGCGCGGCCCGAGGACCAGGGCGCCGTCCGTGCGGTCGTCGCCGACCAGGACGTCACCGTCGAGCCCGCTCACCGGCACCGTCGCGTCGGTGCGGTTGACCAGGAAGAGGAACCGTTCCGTCGCCCCGCGGCGGACGGTCAGCTCGACCCGGCCCCGCGCGTCCTCGGGGAGTTCGCTGCTCACCCCGGCCGGCTCCAGCAGCCGCGGCAGCAGCGAGCGCAGCCCGTCGATGCCGAGCCGGGTGGAGACGTAGGCGGCGGAACCGGTGCCCGTGGTGCGCCGGGTGACCGCGGGGCGCCCGGTGTGCACACCGGTGCGGTAGCTCGCGAGGACCTCGGTGTCGGCGTCGTCGGTGACGGTGATCCGGTCGGTCCACAGGGTGCCGGGGCCGGCGCCGTCCAGCTCCACGCTCTCCCCGGCGAGCAGCGGGCCGAACTCCTCGATACGGATGCCGAGCAGGTCGCGCAGGGCGCCCGGGTAGCCGCCGAGCCAGACGTGGTCGTTCTCGTCGACGACACCGGAGAAGTAGGTGGTGATCAGATGGCCGCCCTGTTCGGCGTACCGCGTCAGCTCCTTGGCGAGCTCGGCGGGCACGACGTGCAGCACGGGCGCGATCAGCACCTGGTGGCGGGAGAGGTCGGCGCGGGTGGTGACCAGGTCGGCGCGCACCCCGAGGGCGAGCAGCGCCGAGTACCAGTCGAGCGCCTCCTGCCGGTAGTCGAGCAGCGCGGTGGGGTGCGAGTCCTGCTCGCTCGCCCACCACGAGTCCCAGTCGTACAGGATGCCGACGGCCGCGCTCTCCCGCTCCGAACCGGCCACGGGGGCCAGCGCCTTGAGGGTGGCGCCGAGGCCGGCCACCGCGCGGAAGACATCGCTGTCGGCGCCGGCGTGCGGGACCATCGCCGAGTGGTACTTCTCGGCGCCGGCCGCCGACTGCCGCCACTGGAAGTAGCACACCGCGTCGGCGCCGTGCGCCACGTGCAGCAGCGCGTCACGGGCCAGCTCACCCGGCCGCTTGGCCACGTTCACCGGCTGCCAGTTGACCGCGCTGGTGGAGTGCTCCATCAGGAACCAGGGCCGGCCGGCGGCGATGCCGCTGGTCAGGTTGGCGGAGAAGGACAGCTCGTCGCGGTCCTGCGGGCCGGGGTGGACGTAGTGGTCGTTGGAGACGAAGTCGATCTCGTCCGCCCAGTCCGGGTAGTTCATGCCCTTGGTGTTGCCCATCACCATGAAGTTGGTGGTGACGGGGATGTCCGGCGTGATCTCCTTCAGGATCTCCCGCTCGGCCACCAGGTGGTCCTTCAGGGCGTCCGAGGAGAACCGCTTGAAGTCCAGCTGCTGGGTCGGGTTCGGGTGCGAGGCGGCCAGCCGGGGCGGCAGGATCTGCTCCCAGTCGGTGTAGCGCTGCGACCAGAAGGCCGTGCCCCAGGCGTGGTTGAGGGCGTCGAGCGTGCCGTAGCGGGCGCGCAGCCAGAGGCGGAAGGCGCGGGCCGCGTCGTCGGAGTGGTCGTAGACGTTGTGGCAGCCCAGCTCGTTGGAGACGTGCCAGGCGACCAGCGCCGGGTGGTCCTTGTAGCGGTCGGCGATCGTGCGGACCAGGCGCAGGGCGTGCTCGCGGAAGACCGGCGAGGTGGGCCGCCAGTGCTGGCGGGCGCCCGGCCACAGCGTCTCGCCGTTCGCCGTGACCGGCAGGATCTCGGGGCGGGCGGTGGTCAGCCACGGCGGCGGCGAGGCGGTGGCGGTCGCCAGGTCCACGCCGATGCCGCCCGCGTGCAGCAGGTCCATGACCTCGTCGAGCCAGCCGAAGTCCCAGGTGTCCGGGCCCGGCTGGATCTTCGCCCAGGAGAAGATCCCCACGGAGACGACGGTCACTCCGGCCTCCCGCATCAGCCGGACGTCCTCCTCCCACACGTCCCGGGGCCACTGCTCGGGGTTGTAGTCGGCGCCGTAGGCCAGTCGCGGGGCGGGGTCACCGTCCGCCCCGCGCAGCATGCGGGACTGGAGGGTGGAGATCATGGCGGTCCTTCCGAAGGGTGGTGCACGGGGGCGGCGCGGCCCGGGAGCCGCGCCGCCCGGCGTTGACGTCCTGCTGCCGAGAACTACTTCTCGATGGTGAAGCCCTGCTCCTCGCCGTACTTGACCGAGGCCTCCTGCCAGGCCTTCAGACCGTCCGCCAGCGTGGTGGAGGAGACGTACGCCTTGCCGACCGTGTCGTTGAAGATCGAGTTGGCGTACGGCTGGAAGGGCAGGTACGACCAGTCGTCGGCGACGTTCGCGGCCGACTCGGCGAAGATCTCGTTGGCCTTCTGGCCGCCGAAGTACGGGAACTCCTTGTTCTTGAACTCGGTGGACTGCAGCTCCGCGACGGTCGCCGGGAAGGCGCCCTCGCTCACCCGGGTGGCCACACCGTCACCGGCGTTCGCGTACTCGACGAAGGCGTAGGCGAGTTCCTTGTTCTTGCCCAGCGCGGGCAGCGCGAGGGACGAACCGCCGTTCTCGGCGCTCGCCTTGTCGCCCTTGGTCCAGGCCGGCATGGCGGCGGCGCGCCAGTCGCCCTTGGCGTTCGGGACACCGGTCTCGAAGTTGGCGGGCATCCAGGCACCGGTGGCCAGGGTGGCGATGGTGCCGTCGCCGAGGCCCTTGTACCAGTCGTCGGTCCAGCCGGAGACCGGGGCGAGCAGCTTCTCGCTGATCAGCTTCTGCCAGACGGTCTCGAACTTCTTGGCGCCGGCGTCGTCGAAGTTGATGGCGACCTTGGTGCCGTCGACCTTGTACGGACGCGAACCGGCCTGCCACAGCATGGAGGTCGTGAAGCCCGCGTCACCGAGGTCGTTGGCGATGTACGCCTTCGGGTCGGCCTTGTGCAGCTTGCGGGCCGCGTCCAGGTACTCGTCCCAGGTGGTCGGGACGGCGATCTTGTACTTGTCGAAGACCTTCTTGTTGTAGAACAGCGCCATCGGACCGGAGTCCATCGGCAGACCGTAGACCTTGTCGCCGTCGCTGACGGCGTTCCACGGGCCGGGCGTGAACTTGGAGGCGAGCTTGCCGGCGCCGTACGGGGCCAGGTCGCTCAGGCCCTTGGTGAGGGAGTACTGGCCGAGCGCGAAGTACTCGACCTGCGCGACGTCCGGGACGCCCTTGCCGGCGGAGATGGCGTTCGACAGGGCGGTGTAGTGCTTGTCGCCCGACCGCTCGCTGACCAGGTTGATCTTGACCTTGGGGTACTTCTTCTCGAAGTCGGCGGCGACCGACTTCAGGGTGGGCTCCCAGGCCCAGACGGTGACCGAGCCGCCCTTCTTCAGGGCCGCCTGGATGTCACCGGCGGAGACCGCCTTGGTGTCCGAGCTGTCGTCGTCCGAGCTGCCGCAGGCGGTGGCGCCGAGGGCCAGGGTGGAGAGGAGGGCGAGGCCGCGCAGCAGGCGGCCGGTCGTTCTGCGCATGAAGGTGCTTCCACTTCTTCGTGGGTGGGACAGGTGAGGGTGGGGGTTGCGCACAGGCTGGTGGAGCGTGGGGTCGGGGGCGGCCCGGGGGCCGCGAGGGTCACTCCTTGACGCTTCCGGCGGCGAGGCCGGACTGCCAGTACTTCTGGAGGAACAGGAACGCGGCGATCAGCGGGAGGATCGTGAGCAGGGACCCTGTGATCACCAGGTTGAAGATGACGTCACCGCCGATGGTCTGCGCCTGGGAGCTCCAGGCGCTCAGACCCAGCGTCAGCGGGTACCAGTCCGGGTCCTTGAGCATGATCAGCGGGAGGAAGTAGTTGTTCCAGGTGGCGACCGTGGTGAACAGGAGCACGGTCACGATCCCGGGGGCCAGCAGCGGCAGGGCGACCTGGAAGAAGGTCCGCAACTCGCTCGCCCCGTCCATCCGGGCCGCCTCCAGCAGCTCGGTCGGGATCGCCTCGGCCGCGAACACCCACATCAGATAGAGGCCGAACGGCGACACCAGCGACGGGATGATCACCGCCCAGGGGGTGTCGGTGAGCCCCATCTTGCTGAACATCAGGAAGGTCGGCACCGCCAGTGCCGTACCCGGTACGGCGACCGCGCCGATCACCACGGCGAAGACCGCGCGCTTGCCGGGGAAGTCGAACTTCGCCAGCGCGTACCCGCCCAGCACCGCGAGCAGCGTCGCGCCGCCCGCGCCGAGCACCACGTACAGCAGGGTGTTGAGCAGCCAGCGGCCGAAGATGCCGTCGTGGTAGGTGAAGGCGTCCCGGACGTTGTCCCACAGGGCGAAGTCGTGGGCGAACCACAGCCCGTTGGACTCGGCCAGGCCCGACTGGGTCTTCGTGGAGTTGATGACCAGCCAGATCAGCGGCACCACGGTGTAGAGGACCATCAGGGCCATCAGCACCGTCAGCAGCACACTGCGCTTCGGCTTGCCCGGGGTGTGCTTCTTGCGGGGGGTCCGCAGCTTGGGGGCGGTGTTCTTCGCGGGGGAGGCGGCGACAGAGGTGCTCATCGGGTCACGCTCCCTTGCGCATGCCGCGCAGCTGGACGGCGTAGGCGACGATCATCGTGATGACGCCCATGATGATGGCCACCGTCGCGGAGTAGTTGTGCTGCTGGCCGTTGAAGGACAGCGAGTACGTGTAGAAGTTCGGCGTGTAGTCCGTGGTGATGGAGTTCAGCGCCAGGGGGCGCAGAATGCTCGGCTCGTTGAAGAGCTGGAAGCTGCCGATGATCGAGAAGATCGTCGCGATGACGAGCGCGCCCCGGATCGCGGGCAGCTTGATCGAGCCGATGATCCGCCACTGACCGGCGCCGTCGATCTCCGCCGCCTCGTACAGCGAGGTCGGGATGACCCGCAGTGCCGAGTAGAAGATCAGCATGTTGTAGCCGACGAACTCCCAGGTCACGATGTTGCCGATGGAGGCGAGCACCCAGCTGGGGGAGAGCAGGTCCGGCAGTGAGGTGCCGAACGCGGAGTTGATGTCGCCCACCAGGCCGTACTTGGTGCCGTACATGAAGCCCCACATCAGGGTGGCGACCACGGCGGGCACGGCATAGGGCAGGAAGATCGTGATCCGGAAGAAGCTCTTGCCGTAGAGCCGGCCGCTGTCCAGTGCCAGCGCCACCAGCAGGGCGATGCCGAGCATGATCGGCACCTGGACCGCGAGGAAGATCGCCACCCGGCCGACCGCAGACCAGAACGCGTCGTCCTTGAGGGCCTGTGTGTAGTTGTCCAGGCCGACGAACTGGTTTCCGCCGATGAGCTGGTTGCGGAAGAGGCTGAGGTAGATCGAGTAGCCGATCGGGGCCAGGAAGACCAGGGCGAACACGGCCACGAAGGGACCTATGAAACCCCACCCCGCCCAGGAGTGTCGGTCCCGTCTCGCCGGAGGCGGTGCCGGCCGTGGCTCGGCGGCCGCCGGCGGTTGCAGCGTCGTCATGTCGTTCCTCGCTCGTGCAGGTTGGGAACCAGCGGTGTTGCGCGGAGATTTCCGACCGCCCCACCGGAACCCATGATGTTTACGCAAACATCGGCCACGCAAGAGCCTTGGCAGACTGTTATGTTTACGTAAACATTGGATGGCGGCATGTCTACACTGCCCTGATTACGATGGTCAAGGGTCCTTTGGGGGAGACCGTGACACTGGTGCGGACAGAGAGGCGGTGACGCCATGGAGATGGCTGAAAGAACCCCGGCGAAGACGCCGAGACGTGGTCGGGTCACCGCCTCCATGGCCGATGTGGCCCGCCTGGCGGGGGTCTCGTCGCAGACCGTCTCCCGCGTCTCCAACGGTTACGCCGGAGTGAACGAGGAGACCCGGCGGCAGGTGCTCGCCGCGATGAAGGAGCTCGGCTACCGCCCCAACAGCGCGGCCCGCGCCCTCAAGCGCGGGGAGTTCCGCACCATCGGCGTGATCACCTTCTCGCTGTCCTCGACGGGCAACGTCCGCACCCTGGAGGCCATCGCCAACTCGGCCGCCGCCGAGGGCTACGCGGTGACACTGCTGCCGGTGGCCCTGCCCACGCAGGACGAGGTGCGCGGCGCGTTCAGCCGGCTCGAGGAGCTGGCCGTCGACGCGGTGATCGTCATCATGGAGGTGCATCTGCTGGACGCGGCGACGATCATGCTGCCGCCGTATGTGCAGGTGCTCGTCGTCGACTCCGACGCCGGGGACCACTACACGGTCGTCGACACCGACCAGGCGGGCGGCAGCCGGGCCGCCGTACGGCATCTGCTCGGCCTCGGGCACGAGACGGTGTGGCACCTCGGCGGACCCGAGGACTCCTTCGCCGCGCAGCGCCGCACCGACGCGTGGCGGGCCGAGCTGACCGAGGCGGGGTGTACGGCTCCGCCGCTGATCCGGGGGGACTGGTCGGCGGAGTCGGGGTACCGGGCCGGTATCGAGCTGGCCGCGCGCGAGGACTGCACCGCGGTGTTCGTCGCCAACGACCAGATGGCGCTCGGGCTGCTGCGGGCCTTGCAGGAGCGGGGGCGGCGGGTGCCCGAGGACGTGAGTGTCATCGGGTTCGACGACATTCCCGAGGCGGGGTCCTTCATGCCGCCGCTCACCACCGTGCACCAGGATTTCGCCGAGGTGGGGCGGTTGTGTGTGCGGGCCGTGTTGCGGAAGATGCGGGATCCGGATGCCGGGGCGCGGGGGACGACGCTGGTGCCCACGCGGTTGGTGGTGCGGTCGAGTACGGCTCCGCCGTCGGGGGCCTCGTAGTCCTCGGGGTGCGGGTGCGTGGGGGCTGGTCGCGCCCACGCGGCGGAGCCGCACATTGCCAGAGCCCCGCGCCCCTGGTGGCGGGGCGCTGCCCCGCCAAGCGTCAGTGTGAGCCCGTGATGGACGGCTCTCCCGCTGCCCTGACCGCCGTGCGCCATGCCGCCGTCACCGCCTGGTGGGCCGCTCTCGTGCCTCGGTCGGTCTCGGCGGGGAGACGGATCGGGGCACCGACGTGGACATGGCAGCGCGGGCGGCGGATCGGGGCCGTCAGGGTGCCGGCGAGTTGCTTCGTGGGGGAGCCCGAGGCGATGCGGCGGGCTCCCGCGTGGCCGACCGGGACCACCATCGCGCCGGTCGTGCGGGCCAGCCGGGCCAGGCCGGTGCGGAAGGGCTCCGGGGGAGTGGGGGCCGCGTCCCTGCGGCGGGGCAGACCGCCCTCGCCGTAGAGGAGCACATGGCGGCCGCCTGCCAGGGCCTCGGCGGCCGCGTCGAGCGCGAGGGCGGCGTGGGCCGTCCCGCGGTGGACCGGGATGTGTCCCTCGCGGCTGAGCGCCTTGCCGAGCAGCGGGATCCGCCACAGGCCCGCCGTCGCCAGCACCACCGGCTTCAGGTCGAAGCTGCGCAGCGCGGCCATCACCACCGCCGGGTCGGCCAGGGAGTCGTGGTTGGCGACGAAGATGCTCCCCTCGGGCAGCCGCATCTTGATCTCACTCGTGACGGTGAGCCGCCCGAAGAACGGGGTCAGGGCGATGACGGTGCGACTGAACACGGGTCGGCCTCTCGACGGGTGATGATCCGTTCATAGTCTCGCGGGTGGCGGGGGCCGGGCGCCTGAGTACGGATACTCAACGCGAGGGGCGATCGGGCGGATCACGTCGTCGCCGGGACTTCCTCCGGACTCGCGTCGCGGGTGATCACCGCGGCGGGGGAAGATGGGACCGCAAGCCAATGGTCAACCGACATGGAGGAGCGGGCACATGCAGCACGAGCGAGCGGGTCGGCCGGCCGGCCCCGAGGACCTCGTCGACGTCGCCCGGCTGGTCACCGCGTACTACGCGCTGCACCCCGACCCGGCCGACCCCGCGCAGCGCGTCGCGTTCGGCACCTCGGGCCACCGCGGCTCGTCCCTGAACACCGCCTTCAACGAGGACCACATCGCCGCGACCAGCCAGGCGATCTGCGAGTACCGCGCCGGCCGGGGCACCGACGGCCCGCTCTTCCTCGGCGCCGACAGCCACGCCCTGTCCGAGCCCGCCCGGGTCACCGCCCTGGAGGTGTTCGCGGCCAACGACGTCACCGTGCTCATCGACGAAGCCGACGGCTACACGCCCACCCCGGCCGTCTCGCACGCGATCCTCACCCACAACCGCGGCCGCGCCTCCGGCCTCGCCGACGGCGTGGTCGTCACCCCCTCGCACAACCCGCCCGCCGACGGCGGCTTCAAGTACAACCCGCCGAGCGGCGGCCCCGCGGGCTCCGACGCCACCTCCTGGATCCAGGACCGGGCCAACGACATCATCGCCGCCGGTCTGAAGGACGTCCGCCGCATCCCGTACACCCGGGCGCTCGCCGCGCCCACCACCGGGCGCCACGACTTCCTCGGCGCGTACGTCGCCGACCTCCCGGCGGTCCTGGACCTCGACGCGATCCGCGCCGCCGGGGTCCGGATCGGCGCGGACCCGCTCGGCGGGGCCTCGGTCGCCTACTGGGGCCGGATCGCCGAGCAGCACCGGCTCGACCTGACCGTGGTCAACCCGCTCACCGACCCCACCTGGCGGTTCATGACGCTGGACTGGGACGGCAAGATCCGCATGGACTGCTCCTCGCCGTACGCGATGGCCTCGCTGATCGACCAGCGGGACCGGTTCCGGATCGCCACCGGCAACGACGCCGACGCCGACCGGCACGGGATCGTCACCCCGGACGCCGGTCTGATGAACCCCAACCACTATCTGGCCGCCGCCATCGCCTACCTCTACGCGCACCGCGAGCAGTGGCCCGCCGACGCGGGGGTGGGCAAGACGCTGGTGTCCTCGTCGATGATCGACCGGGTCGCCGCCGACCTCGGGCGCCGGCTCGTCGAGGTGCCCGTCGGCTTCAAGTGGTTCGTGGACGGGCTGGTCGACGGCTCGCTCGGCTTCGGCGGGGAGGAGTCGGCCGGCGCGTCCTTCCTGCGCCGCGACGGCTCCGTCTGGACCACCGACAAGGACGGCATCATCCTGGCGCTGCTCGCCTCCGAGATCACCGCGGTCACCGGGAAGACCCCCTCGGAGCGCTACGCCGGCCTGACCGAGCGCTTCGGCGAGCCGGTGTACGCCCGTATCGACGCGCCCGCGACCCGCGAGGAGAAGGCGCTGCTCGCGAAGCTCTCGCCCGCGCAGGTCACCGCCGACACGCTGGCCGGAGAGGCCGTCACCGGTGTCCTCACCGCGGCCCCGGGCAACGGCGCGGCCCTCGGCGGAATCAAGGTGACCACGGCCAACGCCTGGTTCGCGGCCCGCCCCTCCGGCACCGAGGACGTCTACAAGATCTACGCCGAGTCGTTCCTGGGCGCCGAGCACCTCGGCCGGGTCCAGGAGGAGGCCAAGGGCGTGGTGATGGCGGCGCTGGAGGGCTGACAGGCCCGACACCGACGGCGGACCGGGGGCGCACGCGCGCGCCCCCGGCCTGCCACCGGGCCACGGGCCCCGGGCCACGGGCCCCGGGCCCCGGGTGCGCCTTGCGCTTCCGCGCCGGCACCGGGTCGCCGATGCCATGCCGCGGGGGCGGCAGGCCTGGCGTCGTGCTCGGCGGTTGCCGGTGGGATGCCGTAAGGACGGGCGGCCTTGCGTTGCGCTCGGTAGGTCGCCGTGCCGTCGGCGGCGGTCGCGGCGCCATGCCGCGAATCGGCAGGCGGTTCCGTGTCGCCTTCGGCAGGTGGTCCCGTGTTGCCTTCGGCTGGTGGTCCCGTGTTGCCTTCGGCTGGCGGTCCCGTGCCGTCTTTGGCTGGCGGTCCCGTGCCGTCTTCGGCAGGTGGTTCGGTGCTGTCTTTGGCAGGCGGCCTCGCGTCGTCCTCGGTGGGGCGCCGTGCCGTCGTCGGGTGGGGGTGACGGGTCGTCGGTGGCAGGCGGTCGTGTGTGGATGGGGGCGGTGGGGTCAACGGGACCGGGTGGCCGGGTCCTTCGGGGGCAGGCCGACGGCGAGCAGCCCAGTGGGGATCGCCTTCCCGGTGCCGGTGCCGGTGCCGGTGCCGGTGCCGGTGTCGGTGCCGGTGCCCGGCCCGGTCCGGCCCCCGCTTCCGGGCTCCGCCGACGGCTGGAAGGTCGTGGGGCAGAGGGCTCGGCTGATGTGTTCGAAGAGGGCGGCGTCGATGTCGCTCGGTTCCACGGTGCCGTCCTCGCCGAGCCGCTGGTACTTCGTCAGGTTCCACCCGAGGGCGAGCCGGCGCTTCTCACCACTGCGGTGGATGTGCGGGGAGGCGGGCTCCGGAGGGGGCGCGGGCAGCCGGGAGGCGCCGCCGGAGGCGCGGCGGCGGGCCCGGGCCGTCGCGGTCGGCGATGGCACCCTGCGGGTGGCGCTCGATATGATCCCCTCAATATGAAATGCGAGGTTTGCCCCAAGGGGCTGCCGCCCCGTCGGAGTGATCCCCGGAGTGATCGATGTCCCGCAAGCGTCCCCCGGACGAAGGCGACGAGCTGCTGGCCAGGCTCGGCTCGCTGACCGCCCAGGCGCGCGAGCGCGCGGAACTGCAACGCTCCCGCGTCGAACTGGCCCTCGCCCTCCAGCGCGGGATGCTGCCCCGGGACCTCCCCGTGGCCCCCGGATACCGGCTCGCGGTCCAGTACGCCCCCGCCTGCTCCGGCCTCAACGTCGGCGGCGACTGGTACGACGCCTTCACCCTGCCCGACGGCCGCATAGGCCTGTCCATCGGCGACGTCCAGGGCCACAACATCGAGGCGACCGCGTTCATGGGGCAGGTCCGGGTCGGCCTGCGAGCCCTCGCCTCCGTCACCGGTGAGCCCGGCGAGCTCCTCGCCCGCACCAACGACCTGCTGCTCTCCCTCGGCGGCGATCTCTTCGCCACCTGCACCTTCATGCGGCTCGACCCGGCCAGCGGGGTGCTGGAGAGCGCCCGGGCCGGACACATCCCCTGCGTCTGGGCCACCGCGGACGGCAAGTCCGGCATAGCCCAGGACGAGGGCGGCCCGCCCCTCGGCGTCGCTGCGGGCATCGACTACCCGGTCACCCGCTACCGCCTCTCCAAGGGCGGGGTGTTCGTCCTGCTCACGGACGGGGTCGTCGAGGGCCCCCGGCTCAGTGTCGAGGAGGGCCTCGACCAGGTCGTGCGCCTCGCGGGCGTCGCCGCCGTGGCCGGGATGGAGGCCGGTTCGCTCGCCGCCGCCGTGATCAGGGGCGCCGAACGCTCCGGGCACGAGGACGACGCGGCGGTCCTGGTGGTCGGCCACGACGGACCCCTCACGGGCGTACTCCGGATGCCGCCCTAGGCCGTGTCCGCAAAGTCCCGTCGTTCGCCCGCAGGGCGGGCCTCGCGGCGTCCGGTGCGTGCTCTCGGCGTGCCGGGCGGAAGCCCCCGTACTGGGGGTAGGACCGGAATGCGAGCGAAACGTGCCACACGCCAGCGGCCAGTACGTCACGGGCACGAACCGGTGTCGTGGGCGGTAGCGAGGACGTCCGCCGACTCGAAGAGACGACAACGCGGACACCGAGGTTGTTTCATAGGCGGTCCCCGTTTCAACACCGAGCGACGACGGTATCTCCGCAGGTCGATTTGTTTCACCGGTCGTTTCCTTCCTTTTGACCGGTGAAACACATTTCTGAAACGATTCCGGCGTGATCACCGACCCATACCGGCTCGTCGAGTCGCACGTCTGCCCTATGTCCACCTGCCAGGCCCCGGCGGGCTCGCCCTGCCGCACCACCTCCGGCAAGGTCGCACTCAAGTACCACACTGCCCGCTTCCAGCTCGTCCCCGCGCTCCGCTCCGAACTGCACGTCGCCACCCCGGCCGTACGCCATCCCGGCTCCGTCTGGACAGCCCTGCCGGTGCAGAAGCTCGCGGCGCCGGCCGTGCCGATGGAAGTCCGGCTCGCGTACGCCAGAGTCTCGACCCGGACACAGGAGATCCGCTCCCAGGTCGAAGCACTCGAAGCCTCCGGCGTGCACCGGCTGTTCCAGGAGCAGATCAGCACCCGGGTCAGGGAGCGCCCCGAGATGAAGGCCGCCCTGGCGGCGGCCCGCGAGTACCGCTCGCTGGGCGCGAAGGTCACCCTCGTGGTGCACGAGATGAAGCGTCTGGGGCGTGGCGCTCTGGAGCTGCTGAAGGTCGCCGAGGAACTGCGGGACGCGGAGATCGAGCTGGAGTTCCTCACCGGCCCGCTGGCGGGGAAGCACGACCCGGCCGGGCACGGGACCGCCCTGTTTGCGTTCTTCGCCGCGATGGCGGAGTCCGAGCGCGACTACATTCGTGACAAGACCCTCGAAGGCCAGGAGACCGCCCGTACGAAGGGCAAGGCGATCGGCGGCGTCAAGGTCTCCGACGAGGACATGCTCGCCACCGCCCTGCGCCTGCGCGACGACGAACGCCTCTCGCTGCGCGAGATCGCCTCGCGCCTCGTGATCCGCACCGGGAAGAAGCGGGGCCGGCACCCAGCCCCGGCGACCGTCATGCGCATGCTGCGCGAGCACGACGAGCAGACAGCCAAGGCCCCGCTGGAGCCCACAGCCTGACGTGCGACTCAGTCCCTGGCGTTTCGGCGAGAACTATGCGACCGCGTTGAAGGCAGTTGGTGTGCCCAGGGTGGGTCGGCGCCGGGGACTGCGCAGGTTCTGGCGGCGACTTCGGCTGCGTAGGTGCATGCGTTGGTGGTCTCGTCGATGGTCAGTTCGTCCAGGCGGCTGCCAAGCCGTCCGAGGGTGTTGAGGTGGTGGAGGAGTCCTGCGGTGAAGGAGTCGCCGGCGCCGACGGTGTCGACGACGTGGGTGGGGCTGGCGGGTATGCGGGTGCGGGTGCCGTTGAGGGAGGCGAGGGCGCCGCGGTCGCCGAGGGTGATGACGACGAGGGGTGCGCCGGCGGTGTGCAGGGTGTCGCAGGCGTCTTCCGGGGAGGTGCCCGGGAGCAGGTGGGTGAGGTCATCCTCGCTGAGGCGGAGAATGTCGGCGAGTTCGCACCAGCGGTTGAGACGTTTTCGGTACGCGGCGGGTTCGACCAGTAGGGGCCGGACGTTGGGGTCGAGGGAGATGGTCATGCGCTGGCGGGCTGTGGCGAGGTGTTCTTCGAGGCGGGGGCCGCCCGGTTCGCGGGCGAGGGCGAGTGAGCCGGTGTGCAGGCAGGCGGTGTAGTCCAGGGGCGCGGCGGACAGTTCGGCGTCGGTCCACTGCCAGTCGGCGGCGCCGTCGGCGAAGAAGGAGTAGGTGGCCTGGCCCATCTCGTCGAGGGCCGCGACGGCGAGGGTGCTCGGCTCGGGAGCGGGGATGCAGGCGGACACGTCCACGCCGGAGTGGGTGAGGCGGGCGCGGAAGATGTCGCCGAACAGGTCGTGGGAGAGCCGGGCGAGGAAGCGGGTGGGGGTGCCGAGCCGGGCGAGAGAGACGGCGGTGTTGGCGGGGCCACCGCCGGGCAGTACCCGCAGGTCGAGGCCGGTGGGTGAGGTCTCCGTGTTCGGGCGTGGGGATGTGGTGGTGAAGGCGTCGGCGACGCACTCGCCCAGGACAGCGACGGTTGGGCGGGGAAGGTGTGAGGGCATGGGGCGCTGGCTTCCTCTCTGCGGTGTGGGAACGCTCAGCCCTTGACGGCGGAGCTGGCGACGCCTTGGACGAACCACCGCTGGAAGAAGGCGAAGACGATCAGGACGGGCAGGACCAGGAGGACGCCGAAGGCGAGGATCTGGCCCCAGTCGACGGGCTGCTGGGCGGAGAAGACGCCCATTTCCAGGGGCAGGGGGCGTACGGAGGGGTCGGAGACCATCAGGACGGGCCAGAGGTAGGAGCCCCACTGGGTGAGGAAGGTCAGGATCGCGACCGAGGCGAACGCCGGCTTGCTCATGGGGACGATGATCGCGAAGAAGGTGCGCCAGGGGCCGGCACCGTCGATGCGGGCGGCTTCTTCGATGCTGGAGGGGATGGCGCGGAAGAAGGTAGCGAACTGGTAGAGGGAGAAGGCGTTGGCGATGAAGGGGATGGCCTGGATGTAGATGGTGTTGCGCTGGTCGTTGAACAGGTAGAACAGCGGCACGGCGACTGCTTCGAACGGCACCAGCATGAGCAGCAGGACAACGCTGAAGACGGCGCCCTGGCCGCGCCATTTCAGCCGGGTGAGGCCGTAGGCGGCCATGGAGTTGACGATCAACCCGCCGAGGACGACGACGGTGGACAGGAGCACGGAGACGCCCATGAAGCGCCAGAAGTAGCCGGTGGCGTCGGAGTCGAAGCCGTCCAGGACAGCACGGTAGTTGTCGAAGGACAGGTGGGTGGGCAGGAAGCCGGTCAGGCCGTTCAGTACCTCGTCGGAGGGCTTGAAGCTGCCGAGGATCAGGTAGAGGACGGGCAGGACGAAGATGAACGCCAGGACGCTGAGGACGGCGTAGTCGAGGAAGCGGCGCAGGGGTGTGCGGGTCATGGTCAGTCCTCGTTGCCGGTGCGCACGACGCGGCGCTGGATGAGGGTCAGGACGACGACGATCAGGAAGAAGACGACCGTGATCGCGGACCCCATGCCGATGTTGTTCTGGTCGAAGGCGGTGGTGACCGCCTGGTACATCACGGTGCGGGTGGCGTCCTCGTCCAGGCCGCCGCCGTTGACGAGGACGTAGACCTGGTCGAAGACGCGGAAGGCCAGCACCGAGGTGAGCATCGCGACGAAGACGAGGGTGGGGCGGATGCCGGGCAGGGTGATGTGGCGGAACTGCTGCCAGCGGCTGGCGCGGTCGAGCTGGGCGGCCTCGTAGAGCTCGGTGGGGATCTGCTGCAGGCCGGCGAGCAGGATGACCATCTGGAAGCCGACGCCTTGCCAGATGGACAGGACGATGATCGAGGCCATGGCGGTGAGGCTGTCGCCGAGCCAGTCGAAGGCACCCCAGTTGCCGAAGCTGATCGCGTGCAGGGCGGAGTTGAGCAAGCCCTGGTCGCTGCGGGCGAGGATGAGCCGCCAGATCACGGCGACCAGCGCCATGGGGAAGACGACCGGCATGAAGAACAGGGACCGGAACAGGCCGATGGCCTTGAGCTTGCGGTTGAGTAGGATCGCCAGGCCGAGTGCGAGAGCAGTCTGCACGGGGACCACGACCACGGCGAAGGTGAGGTTGTTCAGCAGGGCCCGCCAGAAGGGGCCGGACATGTCGGGGTCGGTGAAGATGCGCCGGTACTGCTCCAGGCCGAAGAAGGTCGGCGGCAGCGGGGAGCCGAGGCGAACGTTGTAGAAGGAGAGCACGATCGCGTAGACGAACGGCACGCCGACGAAGGCGATGAGCCCGCCGAGAGCGGGGGCGGACATGAGCAGTCCGGTCACCCATTCGCGGTTCTTACGTGCCGGCCGCGGCGGCGTGCCGGAGGCGGCCGGTGGGGCTTGGTCGCGGCCCGGGGGCGCGGCATGCGCGGGTTCCACGATTTTCACGGGGCGGTCCTACTTCCCGGCCGGGGCGGGCACGGTCGTCCACGTGCCCGCCCCCGCCGATACGGGTTCTACGGGATCTTGTAGCCGTTGTTGTCGGAGAAGTCCTGGTCGATGGCGCGGGCGGCCTTCGACAGGGCGGTCTTCGGGTCGGCGCCGCCGTAGATCTCGTTGACGGCCGTGCTGAATTTGGCGGTGACCGTGGGGTATCCGGCGGTCACCGGGCGGGTCACCGCGACACAGGACTTGTCGATGATGGTGTCGCCGCAGGGCTTGGCGAGCTGGTCGGCGAAGAGCTGCAGCGGACCGCCCTGCTGGTAGAGGGTGCTCTTGGCAAGCGCGGACTTGGTGCCGGGAGGGGCACCATTGGCCGTCGTCATCGCGGCCACGTTCGTGTCGTTGAGGAGGTAGTCGAGGAAGGCACCGGCGGCCTTGCCGTTCTTGGTGGCTGCGCCAATGCCCCAGGTCCAGGAGCCCTCGCCGGTCTTGGGCCCGTTACCGAAGTCGGGCAAAGGCAGGACCACAAGGTCCTTGCCGAGGGCCTTGCTGTAGGTGGGGTACATCCAGTGGCCGACCCAGCTCAGTGCGACGCGGTCCTTGGTGAAGGCGTTGCCGTCGGTGTTCGGGTCGACGTAGGTCTTCCAGGACTGGAAGGTTTTCATTGCGGAGGCCACGGCGGGGGTGTCGAGGGCGCCCTCGGCCTTGCCGTTCTTGATCAGCGCACCGCCGGCCGACCAGACGATGGGAGAGAAGAAGTAGGTGCCGCCCTCGTTGGCGTAGCCGCCGCTCTCGGACAGGTCGAGGGGCTTGCCGTCGGAGTCCTTGGCGGCGAGCTTCTTGAGTGCCGCGTTGAACTCGTCCGCGGTCCAGGCATCGGACAGGCCGGTGGGGTACTTCACCCCGGCGGCGTCCAGCAGCTTCTTGTTGCCGTACATGCCGAGCCCGGAGTCGTACATACCCAGGGCGTACAGCTTGCTGCCGACGGTGCCCTCGGCCTTGATGGCGTCGGTGGCGTTGGCGATTGTCTTGGCGGAGACGTAGGAGGAGATCGGGGAGATCTTCTTGTTCCACACGAAGTTGGCGACGGTGGGGCCGTCCATCTCCATGACGTCCGGAAGCTTGGAGGCGTCGGTGGTGGTGACGGTCTTGGTGTAGTCCTGGCCGGGGATCAGCGTCACCTTGACCTTGATCTTGTCCTGGGAGGAGTTGAAGGACTTCACCGCGTTCTGCACGGCGGCGTCCTCGCTGGCCTGGCCCTGGTGGGCCCAGACCGTGATGGTGCCCGTGCCGCTGCCTCCGGAGGACTTGGCGCTGTCGCCGCCTCCACCGCCGCAGGCGGCCAGCGCCGCCAGTGGCAGGGCAATGGCCAGGGCCGTACAGGCTGCCCGGCGGGGTCTGCTGTTTCCTAGGATCATGGGTGGTGCCTCCGTACGTCGTGCGGGGTGAGGGTGGGTGGTGCGCTCGTGTGGGGGTGTGGGGTATCGCGGGGAGCCAGCCCTACGGCTCCGGGTGCGCGGCGCAGTCGGCCGGTTCCTTGATCACAAGCGGGTGCAGCTGCCAGGCGTCGACGGCGTAGCCGAGGTGCGCGCCCGGCATGCTGCGGGCCTCAAGGCGCCACGGGCCCTGGCCTGTCGGGTAGAGGCGCAGGGTGAGGACCTGGCCGGTGGTGGTGAGGAAGACTTCGGCGATGGAATGGTCGACGATCACGCGCAGGTCAACCGGGCCGTCGGTGGGGCAGGGCATCCGGTAGGAGCCGCCCTGGGCCCGAGGATCCAGGGAGGCGTGGTCGCGGTCGACGACCAGTTCGCCCGTGTCGGCATCGAGGCGGATATCGAGGTACTCGGAGCCGTCCGGGCTGGTCAGCAGCCGCAAGCCGGCCGCTCCGACCGGCTCCAGCCGGGCCGTCAGGTCGAAGGCCGGGCCCACGCCGCCGAGTACGACGGCGTCCGCGCCGTGCGTCTGGCCGGTGGCGTGGAGGGTGCGCTCGCCGCGCAGGGCGAGCAGCTCGGCGGCGGGCTGCTGGCGCAGCGAACCGTCACCCGCGACCGAGATCTCCCGGGGCACGGTGAGCACGCCGGCCCATCCGTCTGCGACGCTCCAGGCTTCGTCACGGGCCTCCCCTGACCAGCCCCACAGCAGCCACCGGCCGCCGGGCGCGCGCAGCAGCGCGGACGCGTAGCTGTCCGGGCCGTGGTCGACGAGGACCGGCGGACCGGCCTCGAAGCCGTCGCCGTGTTCCTCACCGACCAGCGCGACGACACACCGGGGACTGTCGTCGTCGTTCCACGCGCTGAAGATGAGGGCGCCGGGCCCGTCGGCGGCCGGGAGGTACTGGGGGCACTCCCAGCCCTCGCCGGTGTGCAGGCCGGCGCCGCCGACGCCCTGCTTCTCCCGGGCGGCGAAGGGGCCTCGGTAGGTCCAGGTCTCCAGGTCGGGCGAGTCATAGAGCAGGGCGGCGCCGCGGCCGTCGGCGAAGGCGGCGCCGACCAGCATCCGCCAGCCGTCGCCGTGGCGCCAGACGTAGGGGTCGCGGTACATGGTGCAGCCCTCGGGCACCCCGGGGATGAGCAGCCGGCCGCTCGGGTGGAAAGTGCGGCCACCGTCGTGGGAGACGGCACAGGTCACCGGCTGGTGCTGCGGGCTCTCCTGACGGTGGGCGGAGTAAAAGGCGACCATCCGGTCACCGTCGGAGACGGCGTTGCCGGAGAAGCAGCCGTCGGCGTCCATGCCCCCTGGGGTAGGGGCCAGGGCGAGCGGCAGCGGTTCCCAGCTGATCAGGTCGGGGCTGCGGAAGTGGCCCCAGTGCATGTTCGCGTGCGTCGCACCGTGCGGGTTGTACTGGTAGCAGACGTGGTAGTGGCCGTCGTGGAAGACCAGCCCGTTGGGGTCGTTGATCCAGTTCCGGGGCGGGCGCAGATGCGCGACCGGCCGGTGCGGATCGAGGGGTGCGGTGGACACACGCGTGCCTTTCGGTGGATCGGAGAAGCGGACCGCGGTCAGCGGTGAACGCGGGCCGTGGGGTGCTCGGCGGCGGTGGCCTGCACGGGCGGCAGGGCTGCCGAGGAGCGGGCCTGCGGTGGCCTGGGCTTGGCGGCGCCCCGCGCGCGGGGCGGGGAGGACGCGGGGCGCCGCGGTCGGACCGGTGTGCCGGGCAGGTCAGGGATGCCCGGCACACCGGTGATTCGGGAACGCATCGGTGACGCGGCAGCGGCGGCGAGCCGTCGTGGCGTGCCACCGCGGGCACTCCGGGCCCGGCGGCGTGTCGTGCCGAGGGACATGGCGGCTCAGCCCCTTACGTCAGGCGTCCGGTGCGGGCGTGCTGTCGCGGACGTTCAACGACGGCTCCAGCAGGACCCGCTCGGGCTCCGCGTCCGGGTCGGCCATCCGTGCCAGCAGCAGCCGGACGCATTCCCGGCCGACAGCTTCCAGCGGCTGAGCGACGGACGTCAGGCCGGGCGAGAGGATGCCGGCGGTCGGTGAGTCGTCGAAGCCGACCACGGCGACGTCCCGGCCCGGGGCGGCCCCCCGCTCGCGCAGCGCGTAATAGCAGCCCAAGGCGAGGGTGTCGCTGGCCGCGACCACCGCGGTGGCGCCCGCGTCCAGCAGCGGTTTGACCGCGGCGCGTGCGGAATCGACGTCGTCGGCGCACTGGGCCCGCCTGGCCCGCGTCGGCAACTCGTGCCGGCGCATGGCCCGCTGCCAGCCCTCGGCACGGTCGTCGCTGACACCCGAGCCGCGCTCCCAGCCCAGGAAAGCGATCTTCCGGTGACCCAGGGAGATCAGGTGCTCCACCGCCGCGTCGGTTCCGGCGGCGCCGTCCACGTCGACCCAGTCGCCGATCTGCCGCTTCGACCACATCCGGCCGAAGGCCACGAACGGCACACCCTGCTTGTCCAGCCAGGGCTGACGCGGGTCGCCCCGCTCGTCGGTGTCGCTGAGGACGAAACCGTCGACATCGTGCTGGTCGAGGAGGTCCTCGTAGCCTGTGAGGCTCGCGCCGCCGGGCGGGGAGGCGAACAGCAGGATGCGGTAACCGGCCTCGTCGGCGGCCTCCGACAGGGCGTGCAGGAAGCGGTCCATGACCGGGGCCGTGGTGCCGGGCGGGGTGGGCCGGACGCCGTAGCCGATCAGCTTGCTGGAGCGGGTGCGCAGGGTCTGGGCGGCGCGACTGGGGCGGTAGCCCGTCTCGTCGATCGCCCGCAGCACCCGCTCCAGGGTCTCAGGACGCAGTTTCTCCGGCGCGTTGATCGCGTTGGACACGGTCGGTGCGGAGACGCCAGCCCGGGCGGCAACCATGGCGATGGTCACCGGGCCCTTGGCCGAGGAACTGCGCGGGGAGCGGGGCATGGCGATCTCCAGGATCGGACGTGAGCGGAACAAGACAGTTGTGGGCTCTATTTAAGCGATTCAGAGCGGCTTGTCAGGCATGTGGCCTCGTGGTTAGGTTCGTTTTATCGATTTAATGAACGAGAGGTTGCGCCCCATTGAACGTCACTGTCAAGACCCGCGACGGCAACATTTCCGCCACCGCCCCGGGCGCCGCGGCCCACGGCCTGCAGCCGTTCCTGCACGACGCCGTCGTCACGCTGCATGCGCCGAGCTTCGTCATCTCGCGGGCAGACGGGCAGGTCACGGGCGGTGCGGACGGCTTCTTCCACGGCGACAGCAGGGCGCTGGCCCGGCTGACGGTGTCCGCCGACGGCATCGTTCTCGCGCCGGTTTCCGGAGGGTTGCAGGGCGCCGACCGGGCCGGCTTCCGGGCGGTCTTCCGGGGGCTGGGCGAGGTGACGGAAGACCCGGTGGTGGCGCTGCACCGGCGCCGCAGCGTCACCCCCGGCCGCCTGGAGGAGACCCTCGAGGTCACCAACGCGGGCGCGCGGGCCGTCCGCTTCCGGCTCACCATGGAGGCGGCCACCGACCTCGCCCTGATGGACACCGTGAAGTCCGGACACTCCCAGGACGGCATCCCGGCCCAGGTCGCGTCGGGCGGACTGGTCTGGTCCCGCGAGGGGTTCACGGTGAGACTGCTCAGCACTCCGGCGCCCGACGCACTGGACGCGCCGGCCGGGCGGCTGTCGTACGACATCGATCTGGCCCCCGGCCAGTCGCAGACCATCCTCCTGGCCTGCACCGCCGCGCAGACCGACGGCGACCAGTTCCCGGCCGCGCCGACCGGCCAGGTGCCCTGGAGCACACCTGTGCTGCGCAGCGCCGATTGGCGCCTGGACCGATGGCTGCAGCAGTCGCTCGCCGACCTGGACCGGCTGCGTCTGACCGACCCGCTCTCAGCCGTCACCCCGGCAGGCCGCACCGACCAGTTCCTGGCCGCCGGAGCCCCCTGGTACCTGACCCTCTTCGGCCGCGACGCCCTCTGGGCGGCCCGCATGCTCCTGCCCCTGGGCACCGACCTGGCCGCGGGCACCCTGCGCACCCTCGCCCGGCGCCAAGGCAAAGTCGCCGACCCGACGACCGAGGAACAGCCGGGCAAGATCCTCCACGAAGTACGCCGCACCACACAGCAGTTCAGCGACACCCTCGTCCTGCCACCGGTCTACTACGGCACCATCGACGCCACCCCCCTGTGGATCACCCTGCTGCACGACGCCTGGCGCTGGGGCCTGGCCCCCGAGGATGTCGAACAGCTCCTGCCGCACGCCGAAGCAGCCCTGTCCTGGATGCGCGAGCAGAGCGACGCAAGCAGCGACGGGTTCCTCAGATACGTCGACCAGACCGGCCGTGGCCTGGCCAACCAGGGCTGGAAGGACCACGACGACTCCATCCGCCACCGTGACGGCCGCCTCGCCGCATCCCCGATCGCCCTGTGCGAGGTACAGGCGTACGCCTACGAGGCCGCGCGCGGCGGAGCCGCACTGCTGCGCGCCTTCGACCGCCCCGGAGCAGACCAGTGGGAGGAATGGGCCGAGCGGCTGGCCGCGCGCTTCCGCAAGCGGTTCTGGGCGCAGGACTCCCAGGGCCCGTACCCAGCCGTTGCCCTGGACCGGGACGGCCGCCCGGTCGACTCGGTCACCTCCAACATCGGCCACCTGCTCGGCACCGGCCTGCTCAACCGCGAGGAGTGCGCCCTGCTCGCCGCCCGGCTGAGCGCACCGGACCTCGACTCCGGCCACGGGCTTCGCACCCTGAGCAGCGAGTCGGGGGGCTTCAACCCCTACGGCTACCACACCGGATCCATCTGGCCCCATGACACGGCGATCGCCGTGCACGGACTTGTCCGGGCCGGCTTCCCGCAGGCGGCAGCCTCCCTCGCGGCCGGCCTGCTCACCGCATCAACCGACTTCGACGCCCGACTGCCCGAACTCTTCGCCGGCCACGGCACCAAGGCCGACTCCCGCCCCGCGCCCTACCCCGCTTCCTGCCGCCCACAGGCATGGGCGGCAGCGTCGTCGATCCTGGTGCTCCAGGCCGCCCTCGGCCTGGAGGCGGACGTGCCCGGCGGCACTGTGACAGTCGACCCCGCTTTCGCGGACGCGTACGGTCCACTGACAGTGACGGGACTGCTGGTGGCCAACGGCCCGCTGCAGATCACCCTCGCCGCCAACGGCACTGCGAGCGCGGTGGCACCAGAAGAACTGACAGTGCTCAACAAACGGGCCTGACCGACCGCCGGACGCAGCTCCGTGCGCACACCCGCGAGGCATGAGCCGGCCGCAGATCTTCGGCCGACCGCGGCGTCACACCGGCGCGGTGGGAAACAGTGCTCCGGGGACCAGGTCCAGCCTGGTGGCGACGACGTCCTTGGGCGGGGTGAGGTCCAGATGCCAGTCACCGAAGCGGCGTATCGTGCGCGTGATCAGCGGGCTGACAGTGGCCAGGTCGTCGGGGTCCACGAGATGGCCCTCGGCGGCGAGGGCGTTGGCGGCGTCGGTGATGTCCAGCGCGGTGGAGTAGATCGCACAGTTGGCGATCAGCTCGTTGAATTTGACGACGCGCTCCTGGTAGTCCGGGTCGTTGTGGCCAATCAGCCGTCCGCCGATCATCAGATGCGCAGCGAAGCCGTGGAACGCCTCCGTACGGTTGGTGATCGCGGTGATCTGCTCGCGCAGCCCGGGCTCGGACAGATACCGAAGGAGCGTCACGGTCCTGACGGCCCTGCCCAATTCGCGCAGCGCCTTGTAGATCCGGTTGCGCTTCGAGTGGTTGCCCAGGCGGCGCAGCAGCGTCACCGAGGACAGTCGGCCCTCCCGGATCGAGATCCCGGTGCGCAGCAGATCCGTCCAGTGACGTTCGATGAGCGCCCAGTCGATGACATCGTCGCCGAACAGAGAGTCGATGTGCTTGTACCTCGCCTTGGCGTGAGGCCGGTAGAAGTTCAGGTCGTGCCAGTTGCGTATGCGGGGAAGGAGGTCGAACCCGAGGAGCGCGGCCAGGCCGAACACCGGCAGCGAAGCCCCTTGCGTGTCGGCGTGGATGGTGTCGGGCTGGACGTCGGAGACGTTGGACAGCAGCGAGTCCAGCAAGTACACCGCCTCCCACACCCCGCACGGAATGAAGTGGGAGAACAGCGCGATGTAGTTGTCGGACACCAGCCGGAACGCGAGAGCCCCGAACCCGCCGTACCTGACGTGGGACTCGGCCCGCAGGCTGTCCTCCCAGGTGTCGATCTGCGAGCCGTCGGTGGCCGCAATCGACCCGTCGCCCACATCGCGGCGACATCCAGCTTCGCGAAGGCGTTGACCACGTCCGCCGAAGCCTTGTAGATCTTGTCGGGGGTGGCGTGCTTGTTCCCGGCCGTGTAGATCTCGTGGGCGCTGACCCCGCGCATGTGCCGGGCGACCTCGGTCGGCCCGAGGTTCCCTCCGTAGGCGAACGCGGTCACCACGTACCGGCCCAAGGTGTCGCGGATCTTCGGATCGGAGCCGGATGCCGGACCGAAATGCCGCGGCCAGCCGGTCAGGTGGGCGGCGCGGGCCAGGATGTCCAGCAGCGCGCGGTCGGGCAGCCGGTCCAGCACCGCGGCCTCCAGCGCGATCGCCGCCGGCCGCCGCTCGGCGCCCTTGCGCCGCGCCAGCACCGGCCGTCCGCCCTCCAGACGCAGGTCGCTGTTGGCCGGGTAGCCCGCGTCGACCTCCGCGGCCGTCTTCGTCAGCAGCGCCCGGTAGTGCGCCGCCAGCGCCTTCGCGTCGGCCGGAATACCCGCCTGGGTGCAGAACTCAGCGACCTTGCCCTCGCACTCCTCCCAGCTCATCAACTGGGCGTGAAGGTTGGCGTAGGAGTCCGAGCCGACCACCGCGATGTCCCCGGACCGCAGTTCGGCGGCCAGAAGGGAGAACACGCACACCTCCAGGTGCCGGCGGGCCAGCATCCCCGGACGCCGCCGGTCGCGCAGCGTGCGCCTCCACAAGAGCCCTGCGAAGGCGTCGACGTCGACCGTCAGGACCACGTCCTTGCCATCGCGCTTGACGGTGACGCTCTCCTCGATCCACTCCGCCCGCCGGTCCAGATCCCGGTTGGCCTTGACGAACTCCAGGGCGTCCAGCACCGACCGCTCCGCGGACGTCGCCTCCAGCTCGATCGCGTCCACCAGCGTGAACAGCACCGGCCGGTGCGACTTGTAGTACTGCTCGCACAGCGGCAGGTAGTTATTGCCGTGGTGCGCGGCCACCGCCTCGTGCGACGCGCTCAGCGCCGCAAGACCTCCGCCGGCCGTCAGCGCCGCCAGGACCATCTCCCCAGTCCGCGCCGTTGCGGACCTCCAGTCTTCGGCTACGGGTTCACCTGCGCCGTCGACGGTGCCGCGGCCGGTCGCATCGGTAGTCGCGGTGCCGATGTCCTTCTCGGCGTCGGGCTCGTTCGCCGTGTCGGCCGGTTCAGCAGCCTCGCGCACCGCGGCCAGGACATCGCCGAACACCTCCAGCAGCCGCTCGGACTCGGCGCGGTGCTCCTCGCGCAGCGCCTCCAGCCGGGCCCGGCCCTTCTTGTGGATGACCGCCATGCGCTTGCAGAACATCTCGGTCACCTCGTCCCGAGCGGAGGTGCGCAGCACGTGGATGAAGCTGGCCAGCAGCGTGAACCGCTTCGCCTCGCCGATCTTGACGAAGTCCGCGACATCGGTGACCCGCGCCTCGCCAGCAAAGTGCGAGATCTTCCCCGGCGGGATCCCTTGCAACCAGGTACCGGTCGGGCCGAGCGCGTCCAGGTCGGCAAGATGCGCCAAGCGGACCTTGAACTTCCCGATCGTCGCGGCCTTCGCCGGGTCCTTCAGCCGATCGAACCGGCTACGCCGACTGGACGGGTCCACCACCAGCAGCTCGGCCAGCCTCGCGCGCTGCCCCGCAGTGATCCGGCCAGCGGCAGTGGCGAACACGTCCCGGTTCACCTCGGCGCGGATCTTGGCCACCATCCGATCCAGCGTGGTGTATCCGGGCAACTCCCGACCAGAATTCAGCAACTCTTCCAACGCCACGTTGATCAGGTCGGCCGGGTTGTCCTTCGTGACCGCTGCCTCTCGGATTGCAGTCTCGGCGATGCCGCGCACATCCGCCGCGTCGTACTTCACCCCCAGACGCTCGCGCACATAGTCGCGAGACCGCGCAGCCGACCGCACCGCTTCCACCCCGACCGCCACACTGTCCGGCAGTCCCAGCGCGGTGCGGACGTGACTGGCCACCGCGTCGGGAACCTCGTCCAGGCCAGGGAAATAGTGCATCCGCTGATAGCACTTCAGCCGTATCACCAGCACGAGGAAGGTCTGGTCAGCTGTCGTCTTCCCCCGCGCCCAACTGGCCTCGTCCGCTGTGGGTGTGAACGACTCGACCAGCTCCCGCGCCGTGACGGTCCCACGGAACCTCGGGTAGGCGGTGCGGTCGATCGATGTCAACGCACACCTCGAAAATCACTGCGGCCAGGATGACGGAATCCTAACGATCCCTCTCCAGGCGACCCGCGCCGACCTCCATCAGCGCGGGAACAAGGCCATGGCACGTTTCGCTCGTATTCCGGAACCGCCGCGAATCGCATCTGATGCGAACTGGACGCACGTTGCGTCGCATTGGCCGACCGGGCCTCGGGGAGCCGCTGATCAGCGGGTAGAGGGGTCACCCCCGTGTCTGACGAGACGGTAGCCGATGGACCTGCCCCGTGTCGTTCCGCCTCACTCGATCGGATGGCTGGCCTGCCGTTTCTCTCCGGGCTTCGCATCTGATGCGAGATTCTCGCGCCAGATGCGATCTACGGAGCGTGACGGATTTGGCGGACAAGAACGGGACGACGCCTGGGGCCGCACGGTTGCACCTGGCGGACGGGGTGCCGCTGTTGCGGCCGGAGGAGCAGGTGTTCGAGGCGATGCTGGACGGCTGGCGCAACCAGCAACTGGCGCGGAACCTCGCGCTGTCGACTATCAACGGTCGGGAGCGGAAGGTGCGGGCGTTCGCCGCACACGCGAACGCCTTCCCGTGGAACTGGTCCTCGCCGCTGGCGGACGAGTGGTTCGGTGACCTGCGGGCGGTCCGCGGCTGTGTCCGCTCGACGCTGCGCGGCTACCAGGAGGCAGTTCGGCTGTTCTGCGACTACACCACCGACTCGGCCTACGACTGGGCGGCCGAGTGCGAGCGGCGGTTCGGCACCCATCCGATCCAGGTGTGTCACGAGTGGAACACCGCCGTGCACATGCAGGAGTGCGAGGCAGAGGCCCCGAAACGGGCCTTCACCCGTGAGGAGTTGCAGGCGTTCTTCGACCACGCCGACGACGAGGTGGGCCGGGTCCGCGGTCGCGGCCGCAAGGGCTGGCTGCCCGCCTTCCGCGACGCGATGCTCTTCAAGACCGCGTATGCCTACGGGCTGCGGCGCAACGAGACGCGGATGCTGGACACGGCCGACTTCGGCCGCAACCCCGAAGGACCGGAGTTCGGCGAGTACGGCGTCTGCTACGTCCGCCACGGCAAGGCCAAGAAGGGCTCGCCCCCCAAGCGCCGCAGCGTGCTGACCGTCTTCGACTGGTCGGCCGAGATCCTCGACCAGTGGGTCAGTGAGGTCAGACCTGCGATGCGGCACGCGGACGGGCCCGCCTTGTGGCCGTCCGAACGCGGTCGGCGGGTCGGTCTGCAGCGGCTGGATTCCCGCTTCGCCGCATACCGTGACGACCTCGGTCTGGACCCGGTTCTGGACTTCCACTCGCTGCGAAGGTCGTACGTCACTCATCTCATCGAGGACGGCTGGGACGCCCTATTTGTTCAGCAGCAAGCCGGCCACGACCATGCGAGCACCACTTCCATCTACACCTGTGTGTCCTCCGACTTCCGCACCCGCACCCTGCGGCGGGCTCTGGACTCCACGATCGAGGCCGCGCTCAAGCCCGCGAGGGGGGCCTGATGAAACGCCAGATCAGCTACCAGTGGCGGCTTCGGGAGCGAATGGCCGCGGCCGGGATGTTCACCACCAGCGAGCTCGCCCCGCCGCTCGCCGAGCGGGGTATCAACCTCTCCCTCTCCCAGATCCACCGCCTGGTCACCGGCACCCCCGAGCGGCTGTCGCTGCCGGTGCTGGCCGCGCTCTGCGACATCTTCGAGTGCACCCCCACCGACCTGATCGCCACCAAGGCCGAGAACGCCGTCATCCGCAAGGTCGCCACCGGAGACGCGGTCGTCGACCTGTCGGCGGTGCGGCCCAAGCGCGCCCGCATCCGGCCCGAAGGATGAGCCGCACCCGGGTGCCGACGAGCGCGCGGTTCTGCGCCCGCTGCGGCCGGGCAGTGCGGCCCGAGACGAACCACTGGCCCGAGGGCTACATCTGTCAAAGCTGCATGACCAGGGCTTTGGAGTCCTACGGAACATGCGTGAGCTGCGGTGTCGATCGGCTCACCCCCGGCCTCGCACCGGACGGGGGCAAGCTCTGCACCGACTGCGCCGGCGGCCTCGGCGACTTCACCTGCGAACAGTGCGGCCAGGAAGCACGGCGCTACCGACGCGGGGTCTGCGGCCGATGCGTCCTGGCCGAACGCCTCCACGAACTCCTCGACGACGGCACCGGCAGCATCCGGACCGAACTCCACCCGCTGTTCGACATGCTCCGGCAGATGAAACGTCCCTGGGCCGGGCTGACCTGGACCAGCCATCCCCACGTCCAGCGGAACCTGCGAGCCCTGGCCTGCGGCCAAGTACCCCTCACCCACGAAGGGTTGAGCCAACTCACACCCTGGCGGTCAGTCGCCTACCTGCGCGACCTGCTGATGCAGAGCAAGGTCCTGCCCCCGGCCGATCGGCAGCTGCTGTTCTTTCAGCGGTCGCTGGCTGAGAAACTGCCCGCCGTCGGCGACGCCGAGCACCGCAGGCTCCTGGAACTCTTCGCCGCCTGGCATGTCGAGCGCTGCCTTCGCATACTGGCCGGCCGCGGCCCGCTCACCGGCAATCAGGTCCAACAGGCCCGCGAAGAGATCCGCCTCGCGACCGCCTTCCTCGGTCACCTCGCCCAGCGCGGTCACGATCTCGCCGACTGCGCCCAGGCCGATGTCGATGCCTGGTACGCAGGCGGTTATACCGCCCGGCGTCCCACCCACGCCTTCCTCCGCTGGGCCATGCGGTCCAAGTACATGCCCGCCGTCACCGTTCCGCACCGCTCAACGAGTAACCCTGCGCCGATCGCCCAGCATCAGCGGCTCGCGCTGCTGCGACAGCTCGTGAACCACGACGATGTCCCGCTCCAGGACCGCGTGGCTGCCGTGCTCGTCCTTCTCTATGCACAGCCGCTTACACGGATCGCCAGGCTCGGCACCGACGACGTCCAGCACAGGGACGGCGAAGTTCTCGTCCGGCTCGGAGACCCGCCGTCGCCCGTCCCGGCCCCCTTCGCCGGGATGCTGCTGGACTACCTGGGGCAGCGGCCGAACACCATGACAGCGACCAACCCCGATGCCCGATGGCTCTTCCCCGGCCGCCGGGCCGGACAGCCCATGACCCCGAAATCCCTGGAACTTCGGCTCCGCCACCTGGGCTTCCCGACTCAGCGAGGACGCACAGCGGCGATCCGCCACCTCGTTCTCCAGGCCCCGGCCCCGGTGGTCGCCCGGATGCTCGGCTATGACGACGACACCACAGCCCGCCTCGCCGAAGATGCCGGAGGAACCTGGCGTCACTATGCCCCCGGTGATCACTCACAGTGATCACGGACCCTCAACATCTGAGGAATACGCGACTCCCGATTACGCGAGGTCGCCAGTTCCCCACCCCTACTGGGCGTACTCGGGCTTCCGCCCGGTGCGGCGAGAGGGCGTGCCGGGCGGCGCGAGGCAGGCGGGACTTTGCGGACACGACCTAGGCCCCGACGGCACGCTTCCCGCCTCGCCGACCGCGTCGGGGCGGTGTCTGATGGCTGCTGTGGTGGGTATCCGGGACCTCGAGCTGCGCGGGACGGCGGTCTTCGCCGTCCAGACGCTCGCGGTCGCCGTCTGCTACTACGGGGCCGGACAGCTCGGACTGATGCGCCAGCTCGTCGTCGAGGGCGCCGTGTTCACCCCCATCTGGCCGCCCACCGGCGTCGCGGTCGCCGCCCTGCTGATCCTCGGTCTGCGGGCCTGGCCGGGCATCGCCCTCGGCGTCCTCCTCGTCATCCTGTCGATCACCACCCTGCGCCCCGTCGTCCTGGTCAATGTGGTGGGCAACACCGCCGCCCCCGTCTGCGCCTACCTCCTGCTGCGCAGGGTCGGCTTCCGCACCGACCTCGCCCGCTTACGCGACGGCTTCGCCCTGGTCTTCCTGGCGGCGCTCACCGCGATGCTGCTGAGCGCGACCGTCGGCGTGGGCCTGCTCGTCCTCACCGGAAGGATCGACGCCGAGTCCTTCTGGCCGGTCTGGCTGGGCTGGTGGGTGGGGGACGCGATGGGCGTCCTGATCGTCACACCCGTCCTGCTCATCCTCCGGACGGCCCGCCGCCCCCTGCTGCTGTCCCGCTGGAAGGAGGCCGCGGGCCTCACGGTGATCTGCCTCGCCCTGGTCCCGCTGGCCACCCGGAGCGAGGTCAGCATGCTCTTCCTCGTCTATCCGCTGCTGGTCTGGGCGGCCCTGCGCTTCCTGCTGGCCGGCAGCATGCTGTGCGCGCTGTTCACCTCCGTCATGGCGACGATCGCCGCCACGGACCGGATCGGGCCGTTCGCCCGCCTCAGCCGGGTCGAGGTGATGATCAAACTCCAGGCGTTCAACGGGACGATGGCCCTGACCGCGCTGCTCCTCTCGGCCGTGATCATGGAACAGCGCACCACCCGGCGCTCGGTGGAGCGCGCCTGCCAGGAACTGGTGGAGGTCCTGGAACACCTCACGGCCGGCGAGGGCCCGCCCGGCCGGCAGCCGAGGGACGCCGACCGCGAGAGCTGAGCCTGGCATGCTGGCGCCGTGCAGCAGCCAGCCCCGGTCACGCCCGACGCCCCCGGCCGCATAGCCTTCCCGCTTCTCACCCAGCGGTGGCTCGACCTGTGCTTCCTGCACTGGGCCGCCGCCCCGGAGACCGTGGTGGGACTGCTGCCGAGGGGGACCGTCCCCGACACGTACGGCGGGATGTCGTACGTCGGACTCGTCGCCTTCCGGATGCACCGGGTCGGCTGGTTCCGGCTGCCCGGGGTTCCGTACCTCGGCTCCTTCCCGGAGACCAACGTCCGGCTGTACTCGGTCGACGCGCACGGACGGCGCGGGGTGGTCTTCCGGTCGATGGACGCGGCGCGGCTGATCCCGGTGGTGATGGGGCGGGCCGGCTTCCGGTTGCCGTACCTGTGGTCGCGGATGAGCGTGCGCGCGGTCGGCGACACCGTGACGTACACGAGCCGGCGCCGCTGGCCCGGTCCGCGCGGGGCGTACAGCCGGATCACGGTGCGTCCCGGTGCGCGCATCGAGGAGCCGACCGGTCTTGAGCACTTCCTCACCGCCCGCTGGGGGATGCACAACGCCTTCTTCGGCGGGGCCGCCTACCTCCCCAATCACCATCCCCGCTGGCCGCTGCACCGCGCCGAGCTGCTCACGTGCGAGGAGAACCTGATCACCGCGGCGGGCCTGCCCGCACCGCGCGAGGCACCGGTCAGCGTCCTGTACTCCCCGGGCGTCCCGGTACGCCTGGGCCGCCCGTCCCACCCGGCCGGACTACCGACCCCCTGAGGCCTTCTGGGGACGCTGACGCCCCAGTGCTCTCCGAAGCCGCAGAGAACTCAGTGCTCTCCGAAGCCGCAGAGAACCCGGGGCTCTCCGAACCCGCAAGGAACCCAGGGCTCTCCGGAGGCGCCGAGGCCCCAAGGCCTTCCGGAGCCGCCGCCGACGCGCCGAGGGCCCCCTGGACCGCCGCCGCCCCGCGGGCTGCCGGGACGGCCGACACCCTGCCGCCTCCCGGGTCCGCCGGCACCCTGCCGCCCCGCGCGTCCGCCGGCGGCACCCTGCCGCCCCGCGCGTCCGCCGGCGGCACCCTGCCGCCTCCCGGGTCCGCCGGCACCCTGCCGCCCCGCGCGTCCGCCGGCGGCACCCTGCCGCCTCCCGGGTCCGCCGTCACCCTGCCGCCCCGCGCGTCCGCCGGCGGCACCCTGCCGCCTCCCGGGTCCGCCGTCACCCTGCCGCCCCGCGCGTCCGCCGGCACCCCGCCGCCCCCCAGGCCCGCCGGCACCCCGCCGCCCCCCAGGTCCGCCGGCACC
This sequence comes from Streptomyces sp. NPDC005820, assembly GCF_040630255.1. Classification (NCBI taxonomy): domain Bacteria; kingdom Bacillati; phylum Actinomycetota; class Actinomycetes; order Kitasatosporales; family Streptomycetaceae; genus Streptomyces; species Streptomyces sp. NPDC005820. The sequence goes on along the minus strand of NZ_JBEXXE010000057.1, from coordinate 33,590 downwards.
CCGAAAGCCCCCGGAGCCGCCGTCACCCTGAGGCCCGTCGGTGGGCGGTAGTCCGGTCCCAGGCCCAGTCTGATCGCCAGTTCGAGCATCAGGAGTTCGAACATCGGCTCCTGGTCGAGGATCAGCGGGTTGAAGTGCGCGAACACCTCCAGGGCCACCTGCCCGTAGAGCGAGCGCCAGCACGACAGCATGACGACCAGCGCGCCGAGCGGCATCTCCACCCCGGTGGCCGAGCGGTACTCGGCGATCTGCCGACGCAGCCTCGGATCGAGGTCGGCGTCCGCGATGACGGGATACGGACGGGTCTCCCACAGCCGTACGTGCTCGGGCCCCCAGACGGAGGCCAGCTCCCGGATCCAGTCGCCGGTCAGATCCGTCTGGGCGGAACCGGCGGCCACCGTGGGCGTGCCGAACAGCAGGCTGAACTCCTGGCGGTGCGTCAGCCCCCACTGCCGGAACACCCGGCAGGGCGCGACCAGCCGCGCCGCGAGATCGGCCTCGTGCTCGGCCTCGACCGACTCCCGCAGCAGCCCGGTCAGTTCGGCGACGATGTCCCGGGCGGTGTGCCGGACGATGTCCGCGAGGTCGTCGAAGTGCCGGTAGAGAGCCGCCGGTGTCACCCCGACCCGCCGGGCGATCTCGGCGAGCGTCAGCGCCTCCACCCCCTGATCGGTGATGATCGCGCGCGCCGCGGCACGGACCTCCCGCGACATCTGACGGCGCAGCCGCTCACGGCGCGTGGGGGCGGACCTCGGGTCGTCGTCCTCGTTCAGTCGTCCTCCTTGAGCCGGCCTGTTTCGAGGGGAGCGGGATGTGACAGTACCCAGGTCGGGTCGGTGACCTGCCGGGTTCCGCAGAAGAAGCCCTCGGCCGGGGCCGGCTGAAGGCCGTGGACGGCCAGGACGGCCACCGTGGTGACGGCGACGAAGCCGCCGGTGAGGAGCATGTCGACGTTCTTCACGTCCCACCAACGTTCATGGGCGTCACAAAGTAACGACTCGTTACTTTGTCGGTGGCCGTTGCCCGGTGCAGCAGGGCGCTCACGGCGAGGCCCGGCGCACGCCGGTTCAGCTCCTGCGCCGCTCCGCGCCTGCCGCCAGTTCCCGCCGCAGCCGCTCCGGCTCCCAGCCCTCGGTGACCGCCCGCCAGAGGGTGTCCGCCTGGGAGGGCGGGGCGAGGCCGTCGACCGGCGGGTCGAGGTCGAGGTCGGTGGGGAAGGGGTAGCCCTCGGCGGTGGCGGCGACCACCCGGCGCAGCCAGTCCTCCGCGGCCCCCGCGGCCTTGCGCTCCAGCAGCACCGGGAACAGCGCGTTCGCCATCGCCTCTCGGTCGACCGTCTCCATCGCCCGGCCGAACGCGGAGGAGATCTGCAGCAGATTGGCCATCCGCCGGATGTCCGGGGAGACGTTGTGCCCGGCCGCGTGGAACAGCGCCGGGTTGAAGAAGGCCGCGTCCCCCTTCTCCAGCGGGAGCTGTACGTGGTGGGCGTCGAAGTACGCGATGAACTCGGGCCGCCGCCAGGCGAGATAGCCGGGCTCGAACTTCTGCGAGTGCGGCAGGTACAGGGTCGGACCGGACTCCACGGGCATGTCGCAGTGGGCGACCGCCCCCTGCAGGGTCAGCACGGGCGACAGCCGGTGCACATGCGCCGGGTACGCGGCAGCCTGCGCCTGGGACAGGAAGCCGAGGTGGTAGTCGCGGTGCGGGCTCTGCGCGGCGCCACCCGGGTTGACCACGTTGACCTGCGAGGTCACCTGGTAGGCGGGGCCGAGCCAGGCCTCGGCGATCAGCTCCAGCATGTCGTTGGCGTAGTAGTCCGCGAACACCTCCGGCGCCCGCACGGCCATCTTGTCGAGCGCGTTCCACACCCGGTCGTTCGCACCGGGCTTGGCGAAGTGGTCACCGCGGGCCGTGCCCGCGGCGCGCTCCTCCTCGATCAGCGCCCGGAACGCCTCCGACGCCCGGTCCACGACCGCCGGATCGGTGTACGCGCCCTTGAGGACCACGGCACCGGGACCGTCCAGCAGGGTCCGCACCAGCTCGCTCTGCACCGCGCGGCGGCCCTCGGCGGTGGCGGACAGCTCGCGCAGCCGCTCGCTGTCGTAGAGCGGGACGTTCCGCTCGATCCGCAGCGCCGAGGGGTGCTCGGCGAGGTCGGTGCGCTGCTCGACGAGCGAGCGGAACACGTCGAGATCGCAGTCCTCCTCGGTCAGCCAGGTCCGGGAGCGCACAGGGGTGGGGATCATCGCGGGTCCTTTCGCAGCCCTCGCTTTTCTGCCAGTCTTCTGAGATCGAACCCCTCATTCAAGGTGCGTAAGCACATCAAAAACACATCAGCAACCGTGGGAAATCAGGCATGCGACACCCGTATACGATCAAGGAGATCGCCCGTCAGTCCGGCCTGAGCACGGCCACGGTCGACCGGGTCCTCAACAGCCGCGGCGGGGTCCGCGAGAGCACGGTCCGGGAGGTGCGGCGGGCCGTCGAGGACCTCGACCGCCAGCAGACCCAGGTCCGCATCGGCGGCCGTACCTTCATGGTCGACATCGTGATGCAGGCGCCGGAGCGGTTCTCCACCGCCGTACGCGAGGCCCTGGAGGCCGAACTGCCGTCGCTGCACCCCGCCGTGGTGCGCTCGCGGTTCCACTTCCGGCAGACCGCGCCCGTCGACGAGTTGACCACCGTCCTCGACCGGATCGCCCGACGCGGCTCGCAAGGGGTGATCCTCAAGGCGCCGGACCTGCCGGAGGTCACCGCCGCCGTCGGCCGGCTCACCGCCGTCGGCATCCCCGTCGTCACCCTGGTCACCGACCTGCCGTCGAGCGCGCGCGTGGCGTACGTCGGGATCGACAACCGGGCCGCCGGGAGCACCGCCGCCTACCTCCTCGGCCAGTGGCTCGGCGAACGGCCCGGCCATGTCCTCACCACCATCAGCCGGGGCTCCTTCCGGGGCGAGGAGGAGCGCGAGATGGGCTTTCGCAGCGCGATGCGCCTCGCCCACCCCCGGCGCGCCCTGGTGGAGGTCACCGACAGCGACGGCCTCGACGCCACCCAGCACGACCTGGTCCTCGAGGCGCTGCGCCGCGACGAGGACATCGTGGCCGTGTACTCCATGGGCGGCGGGAACCTCGCGACGCTGGCCGCCTTCGACGTGCTGGGCCGCAGCTGCGCGGTGTTCGTCGCCCACGACCTCGACCACGACAACACCCGGCTGCTGCGCGAGCGCCGGCTGTCCGCGGTCCTCCACCACGATCTGCGCCAGGACGTACGGCGCGCCTGCCAGACCGTGATGCGCGCCCACGGCGCCCTCCCGGACGAGGGGGCCCCGCTGCCCTCGGCGATCCAGGTGGTGACGCCCTTCAACCTGCCTCCGGAGGCGTCCGCGTAGCCGTAGCCGTAGCCGTAGCCGTAGCCGGGTCGGCCGGGACGGGACGGGACCGGGGTGTCGAAGATCCACGGAAAGCGGCCCCCGGATGTCGGTTGTCCGCGTCCCGGCGGCCCCTGGCTCGCCCCGGCCCGCCGAGGTCACGGAGAGTGGCGGCCGTCAGCCCCACCCAGCGCCCGGTGTCCGGGCGCCGTCAGGAAGAGTCCTCCGTGAATGCCACGACCACGGCGAACACGCCGCGGGAACGACGGGCCGCCACGCTCGTCATGGCCTGCGTCGGTGTGTTCGTCGCCTATCTGCCGGTGACCACCGTCTCGGCGAGCCTGCCCGCGATCCAGCGGGCGCTGAACGCCTCGACCTCCCAGCTGTCCTGGGTCTCCGACGCGTTCGTGCTGCCCATGGCCGCCCTCATCCTCACCGCCGGAGTCTTCGGCGACGTCCACGGCCGCAAGAAGGTCTACCAGGCGGGACTCGCCCTCAGCGCCCTCGGCGCGCTCGTCGCCCTGTGCGCGCAGAACGTCCAGACCCTCTGGGCCGGCCAGGCACTCGCCGGACTGGGCTCGGCCGCCCTGCTGCCCACCACCCTCGCCCTGATCAGCCACGCCGTCCCCGACCCGCGCGAGCGCGGCAAGTTCATCGGCCTGTGGGCGACCTCCCTGACCGCCGCGCTGGCCCTCGGCCCGGTCGTGGCGGGCACGGTCCTCGCCCACTTCGACTGGCGCTGGATCCACCTCCTGCCGGTCCCGGCCTCCCTCGCCGCCCTGGCCGGCGCGGCCCGGCTGCTGACCGACTCCCGGGCCCCGGGCTCCCGACGCCTGGACTGGCCCGGCCAGCTCACCGCCGCCCTGGCGATCACCGCGCTGGTCTACGGCATCATCGAGGGCGGCTCCGGGTCCTTCACCGACGTCGAGGTGATGGTCGCGCTGTTCACGGCCGCGGTCTCCGCCGTCGCGTTCGTGCTGGTGGAGCGTGCCAGTGCCGGCCCCATGCTGGACCTCAGCCTGTTCCGCAGCCCGGCCTTCACGGCCACCACCCTGATCGCCATGATCAGCTTCCTGGGCCTGATCGGGTTCTTCTTCGCCCTCAGCCTCTACTTCGGCATGGTCCAGCACCTGTCCACGCTCGACGCCGCCTGGCGGCTGCTGATGGTGTCCTCGGTCCCGCTCGTGCTCGGCGCCCCCGTCGGCCGGCTCGTCCACCGGGTCTCGGCGCGGCTGCTCATCCCGGGCGGACTGCTCGTCTCCACGGCCGCCCTGCTGACGCTGACGGACATCGACGCGCACACCTCCTTCGGCTCGCTGGCCTGGCGGCTCGCGCTGCTCGGTCTCGGCATGGCCTTCGTCATCACGCCGATGACCGCCACCGCCGTCAGCGCGGTGCCCTTCCAGCAGGCCGGCATGGCAGCCGCCGGCAACAACGCCTTCCGCCAGGTCGGCGCCGCCCTCGGCCCCGCCGTCCTCGGCGCCCTGCTGTCCACCAAGGCCCTCGACGCCCTCCCCGGTCACCTCACCGGGGCGGGCCTGGGCGACCCGACGGTCCGGCGGGTCACGGCGGTCGCCGAACAGGGCGGCCTGGGCGCCGTGGCCGGGATCGACCTGGGCGCGGACACGCCCCGCGTCCTCGGCGCGCTGTCCGAGGCCTTCCTGGACGGCCTCCACCTCTGCCTGATCGTCTCCGCCGTGCTGACCCTGCTGGCCGCCGCCGTGGGCGTGCTCCTGCTGAGCGGCCCGCGCCGCACGGCCCCTCCCGTGGCCTCCGGATCCGCCGCGGACGGTCATCTCGCGGCGTCGTCCCTGGCGGGCAACCGCACCGGAGGCTGACCTCCCGTACGTATTCGGCCCACGGCGTACCGAGCGGAACGCCGGGCCGGGTACCGCCGCCGCCCGTCCTGCCGCAGGGCTTCCTACGACGCCCCCGCCCCCCTCACTCGGCGAGACGCGCGATCGACAGCGTCGTGGTCGTCGGTGCGGAACCGGACAGGGAGGAGCCGTAGTCCGGGGTCGCGGACACGAAGGCCCAGGCGAGGCTGCCGTCCGCCAGGGTCGTCAGATCGCCGGAGATGTGCGCGTCCACGACCTCGTCCTCGGAGACCGGCTTCCCGGTGGGGTCGATCACCCGCAGATGGGTCCCGGTGAACTTGCCCGTGCAGGTGCCGTCCTTGCAGGTGGCGTTCGCGACGCTCTCCCAGGAGACCAGCAGGTTCTTGCCGTACGGGGCGAGGTGGACGTTGACGTGGTCGGTGCCGGGGTCGTCGGTGAGCGTCACCGTGCTGCCGGGGGTCTTGGCGTCCTTGAGCAGGGCGACCGTCACCTGGTGGGTGTCGGTCTTCGGGGTGACGGTCCAGCCGCGGCCGCTGCTGTCCGCGCTGTTCTTGACGGCCGAGGCCGCCCCGCGGTCCGCGAAGGCGGTGGCGTACCCGCCGGTGGAGGTCTTCACCAGGTCGCCGGAGGAACTGGGGTACGCCCCGCCGCAGTAGCCGGCCCAGCACTGCTCGCGCTGCACCGCGGGGGCCTCGTCCGGCGCCGCGATCCCGGTGCTGACGAAGAGTCCGGACCGCCAGTCGTCGAAGCACAGCGAGGGGAAGGCACCCGAGTCGCCCGGGGCCAGGGCTATGCCCTCGTTGTGGCTGCACCCCCAGTCCCAGCCACCGGACCGGGTGGCCCCGGCGGCGTCGAGGTAGGCGAGCTTGTCTCCGTAGTGCCCGTCGGCGAAGCCGCCCGCGCCGTGCACGACGAAGTAGGCGCCGTACTGGCTGCCGTTCCACTGGAGCGCGCCGTCGAGCACCGGCGAGGTGTCGTTGCCGGCGGTGCCGGTCAGCTTCTTGCTGAAGACGGCCGAGCCGTTCTTGTACCGGATCAGGGCGGCGGCCGTGTCGTTCCACTTGTTGGAGTCCGGGACCCTGGTCAGGAGCGCGAAACCGTCGTCGTGGGCGACCAGTCCGCCGACCTCCTCGGTGTCCGGGACCACCGTGTCGGAGCCCTCACGGGCCAGCTTCGAGGACAGCGCGGTCACATGGACGCCGTCGGAGGCCGGCCACGCGACCCGCACCGAACCGTCGGGCGCCGCCTGGGTGGCGACCCGCGTCCACTGCGGGAGCCCGTTGTAGCCGGACTCCAGATAGCCGAAGGCCGTCGGAAGCGTCACCTTGGAGACGGTGAGGCGCTGGGCGAGCGAGGTGCCGGACGCCGTGGACGGAGCGGTCGGGGACGGGGAGGAGGAGGGAGAGGACGAGGGAGAGGACGAGGGAGAGGCCGAGAGGGAGGCCGTCGGGCTCGCCGAGGCGCCCGTGCCGGGCACCGCCGCCAGCTTCCACTGCTGGTTGGTGCCCCCGTTGGACTTGTACTGGACGATCCCCGCACCCTCGGCGGTGGACTTGGCCTTGACGTCCAGCACCTTGCCGCTGTGCCGGTTGACGACCTTCAGCGCGCCGCCGTCGAGTTCCTCGATCCTCCACTGCTGGTGCGCGGCCCCCGCGTCGGCGCTCTGGTCGACGACGGCGTTGTTCGACGTCGAGGCGCCCCGGACCTCGAGCACCTTGCCGCTGCCCCGGTTCACCAGCTCGTAGTAGCCGTCGTCGGTCGCCCTCAACCGCCACTGCTGGTCCGTGCCGCCGTCGTCGGCGCCCTGGACGGCCTTCGCGGCGTCGGCCGTGGAGGCCCCGGCGACCTCCAGCACCTTCCCGCTGCGCACCGACACCAGCCGGTAGTAGGCGTCGCCGTCGATCGTCGCGGCCTCGGACTTCGACGAGGGCGAGAGCAACAGGTACGGCCCCAGCACGGCGGGCACACCGATCAGCAGGCCGGTCGCCGTCCACCGCTTGCGATGACGCCCGCCGGACCGCCGGTTGAGGTCGCTCATATGACAGTTCTCCTTCGATGACACCGTGCGGACCCGGCAGAGGTCGCCGGCTCCGTCCCCCAGTGGTCACCGGAGCCCCGGAGGTTGCCGCACTCGATCTCCGTCCGATCTCCGTCCGGTCCTCGTCCGGTCCTCGTCCGATCGGGTGCGAACCCTTTCGATACACGAATGCATCCGATACATTCCTGTATCGAACGGAGGTCCGGCAGTGGCGACGGAACAGAACGCACGGGCGACCGGCCGGGTCACCCGGCGCCGGGTGCGCACCCGGGCCAATCTGCTCGACGCCGCCTTCGCCGTGTTCGCCGCCAAGGGCTTCGGCCGGGTCTCCATCGAGGAGGTCTGCGAGGCCGCCGGCTACAGCCGGGGCGCCTTCTACTCCAACTTCGCCACCCTGGACGAGCTGTTCTTCGCGCTCTACCGGGAACGCGCCGACCTGATCGCCCAACAGGTCGCCGACGCCCTCGCCGGCGACGGCCCCGATCTCGACGTACCGGCCTCCGTGGACCGGGTCACCGAGGTGCTGCTGCTCGACCTCGACTGGCTGCTGGTGAAGACGGACTTCCTGGTGCACGCGGCCCGGGACCCGGCCGTCGCGCAGACCCTCCTGGAACACCGGGCCAGGCTGCGCCGCGCGGTCGCCGACCGGCTCGCCCGGGCCCGCGGCCACACCCCGCTGCCCGCCGTCCTCGGCGACGCCGACTCCGCCGCCCACGCGGTCGTCGCCGCGTACGACGGGGTCACCACCCAACTGCTGCTGGACAAGGACGTGGACACCGCCCGCGCCTGGCTCAAGCAACTGCTCACCGCGCTGCTGACGGACGGCAGCGCCCCGCACTAGCACCACCCCCGGTCAGGACCTCAGGCAGAGAAAGGCAACGGTCGCCATGGACGCGGACGTCATCGTCGTCGGAGCGGGCCTCGCGGGCCTCGTCGCGGCGCACGAACTCACCAGCAGGGGCAGACGGGTCGCCCTGGTCGACCAGGAGAACGCCGCCAACCTCGGCGGCCAGGCGTTCTGGTCCTTCGGCGGGCTGTTCCTCGTCGACTCCCCGGAACAGCGCCGCCTCGGCATCAAGGACTCCCTCGACCTCGCCTGGAACGACTGGCAGGGCAGCGCGCGGTTCGACCGCACCGAGGACGAGGACTCCTGGGCGGTGCGCTGGGCCCGCGCCTACGTCGAGTGGGCGGCGGGGGAGAAGCGGACCTGGCTGACCGGGCACGGCATCTCCTTCGTGCCGACCGTCGGCTGGGCCGAGCGCGGCGACCTGCGCGCCGACGGCCACGGCAACTCCGTGCCCCGCTTCCATGTCGCCTGGGGCACCGGCACCGGCGTCGTCGAGCCGTTCGCCCGCTACGCCAAGCAGGCCGCGAAGGACGGGCTGCTGACCTTCTACCACCGCCACCGCGTGGACGAGCTGGTCGTGACCGACGGCGCCGCGTGCGGCGTACGCGGCACGGTCCTCGCGCCCGACGACTCCGCGCGCGGTGTCGCCTCCAACCGTGACGGCGTCGGTGAGTTCGAGCTGACCGCCCAGGCCGTCGTCGTCACCAGCGGCGGCATCGGCGCCAACCACGAGATCGTGCGCCGCTACTGGCCCGAGCGCCTCGGCACCCCGCCCGCCGAGATGGTCACCGGCGTGCCCGCCTACGTCGACGGCCGCATGCTCGACATCAGCGCCGAGGCCGGTGCCCGGCTGGTCAACCGCGACCGCATGTGGCACTACACCGAGGGCATCCAGAACTGGGACTCCATCTGGCCCGGCCACGGCATCCGCATCCTGCCCGGACCGTCCTCGATGTGGTTCGACGCCCTCGGCCGCCGGCTGCCCGACCCCTGCCTGCCGGGCTACGACACCCTCAACACCCTCAAGCACCTGCGCACCACCGAGGACATCGCCGGGTACGACCACTCCTGGTTCGTGCTCAGCCGGAAGATCATCGAGAAGGAGTTCGCGCTCTCCGGCTCCGAGCAGAACCCCGACATCACCGCCAAGGACCGCCGGGCCGTCCTGCGCGACCGGCTGCTCGGCAAGGGCGCCCCCGCCCCCGTGCAGGCGTTCCTCGATCACGGCGCGGACTTCGTCGTCGCCGACACCCTCGACCGGCTCGTCGAGAAGATGAACGCCCTCACCGACAAGCCCCTGCTCGACGCGGACGGACTGCGCCGCCAGATCCGCGCCCGCGACCTGCAGATCGACAACCCCTACAGCAAGGACGCCCAGATCCAGGGCATCCGCAACGCCCGCCGCTACATCGGCGACCGGCTCGGCCGGGTCGCCACCCCGCACCGCATCCTCGACCCCGAGGCCGGCCCGCTGATCGCCGTCAAGCTGCACGTCCTCACCCGCAAGACCCTCGGCGGCATCCAGACCGACCTCGACTCCCGCGCCCTCGGCACCGACGGACAGCCCATCGAGGGCCTGTACGCGGCGGGCGAGGTGGCCGGCTTCGGCGGCGGCGGAGTCCACGGCTACAACGCCCTCGAAGGCACCTTCCTCGGCGGCTGCCTGTTCTCGGGCCGCGCGGCGGGCCGGGCGGCGGCACAGCAGACCGGCTGAGCCACCGTCGGCTCAGCTCGGCTCAGCTCAGCAGCCCCAGCAGTACGGCCGCGTGGCTCTCCTCCGGGGACTTCGCGGCCGTCAGCAGGGTCACCGGGCCCTCGCCGACCAACGTACGGACGTGGTCGAGGAGTTCGGCCGCCTCGGGCGCGGCCAGCTCCGCCTCGTAGCAGCGGCAGAACTCCTCGTACGACGCCTCGCCCGCGTGGTACCAGCGGCGCAGCTCCGTCGACGGGGTCATCGCCTTGGGCCACTCGTCGATCCGGGCCACGTCCTTGGCCAGGCCGCGCGGCCACAGCCGGTCGACGAGGACACGCACGCCGTCCTCGGGCTCGGGTTCTTCGTAGACACGGCGTACACGGACACTCATGCCGCCGAGCGTAGGGCCTGCCCGCGGCCGTCCCGCGACGCCGCGCGGCTTGACCTGGAGGAGGGCGACTCCGGGCAGCTGGTTGCCTAATCTGATGGGCGTTTGATCACCCGCCACCCCCCAAGGAGCGCACGTGACCCACCCCCGCAGACGCCCCGCCCCGCTACGGCGCGAAGCCGTCGTCGCCACTGTCCCGGTCGCCGTGGCGGCCCTGCTGACCGCGGCCGGACCCGCCACCGCGGCCGGCTCGGTGGGCGCACCCGGCGTCGGTGACCCGTACTTCCCGCTCGCCGGAAACGGCGGCTACCACGTCACCCACTACGGCCTGACGCTCGACTACGACCCGACCGGCCGTCACCTCACCGGCAAGGCCGTCCTCACCGCCACCGCCACCCAGCGCCTCAGCCGCTTCGACCTCGACCTCAAGGGCCTGAAGATCACCGGTCTGACGGTCGATCACCGCACCGCCGTCCACCGCCGCGACGGCCAGGAACTCGTCGTCACCCCCGCCCGCCCCCTGCGCAAGGGCCAGACCTTCCGCGTCACCGTCACCTACCAGGGCAAGCCGGGCCCGGTCACCGACCCCGACGGCTCCCTCGACGGCTGGATCCCCACCGACGACGGCGCCTTCGTCGCCGGGGAGCCGCAGGGCGCCATGACCTGGTTCCCCGGCAACAACCACCCCCTCGACAAGTCGTCGTACGACATCACGATCACCGTCCCCAAGGGCCGCACCGCGGTCTCCAACGGCGTCCTGCTCGGACAGAGCACCCGCAACGGGAAAACCACCTTCCGCTGGCGCCAGAAGGAACCCATGGCCGCCTACCTCGCCACCGCCACCGTGGGGAAGTTCCAGGTCAAGCAGTACACGACCCGGGACGGCGTCAAGGTGTACGACGCCGTCGACCCGCGCGAGGCCAACGCCGCCGCGCCCGTGCTGAAGAAGCTGCCGTCCGTGCTGGAGTGGGAGAGCGGGCTCTTCGGGCCCTACCCCTACCGTGCCGCCGGCTCGATCGTCGACCACGCGCCGAACGTCGGCTACGCCCTGGAGACCCAGTCCCGGCCGGTGTACGACAGCGCCCCCAGCCTGAGCACCCTCGTCCACGAGAGCGCCCACCAGTGGTTCGGCGACTCCGTCTCCCTGACGACCTGGAAGGACATCTGGCTCAACGAGGGCTTCGCCACCTACGCCGAATGGCTGTACTCCGAGCAGCACGGCGGCGCCAGTGCCCAGAAGAATTTCGACACCCTGTACGCCACCCCCGCCACCGACGGCCTCTGGGCCTACCCGCCCGCCGACCCCGGCAGCGGCGCCAACATCTTCGGCAGCCCCGTCTACGCCCGCGGGGCCATGACCCTGCAGGCCCTGCGCACCGAGATCGGCGACCGGGCCTTCTTCCGCGTCCTGCGCGCCTGGGCGCAGCAGCACCGCTACGGCCATGGCACCACCGCCCAGTTCGAGCGCCTCGCGGAGCGTGAGTCCGGCAAGGATCTGGGTGCGCTGTTCCAGAAGTGGCTGTACGGGGCGGGCAAGCCCAGCACCCCGTGACGGCCGGGGCGGCGCGCGTCAGGAACCCTGGCGTGCCGTGGCGTTCCGCCGGAGCGCGCGCCGCTCCGCCTCGGTCGTGCCGCCCCACACGCCCAGGGTCTGGTCGGTGTCCATGGCCCGGTCCAGGCACTGCTGCCGCACGGGGCAGCGGCGGCAGACCGCCTTCGCCTGCTGTGTCTGCATCAGGGCCGGGCCCGACGTGCCGATCGGGAAGAACAGGTCGGGGTCCTCGTGGCGGCACGCCGCATGCTGTCGCCAGTCGTCCATCGAAGTCGCTCCGCTCGAAGTCGTCGGTGTTCCGGAGCGGGTCACCGCGGGGGCGGAAGTGAAACGGACGTGACCGGAAACCTCCTCACTGCTCCCGTATGCCCCAGGGGGAGCCGTACGCCGTCAGCAGGTCGAGGAAGGGGCGGGCGGGGAACGCCTCGGGGCCGAGAACGCCCGTGCCGGACCAGGCGCCGCCGGCGAGGAGTTCCAGGGCGACGACGGGGTTGACGGCCGTCTGCCAGACCACGGCCTGACTGCCGTACTCGGCCATGGACCACTGGTTGTCGACCACGTGGTACAGGTACACCTCGCGCGGCGCGCCGTCCTTCACACCCCGCACCCAGGTGCCGGCGCAGGTCTTGCCGTGCATGCGCTCGCCCAGCGTCGCCGGGTCGGGCAGACAGGCGGCGACCACGTCCCGGGGCGAGACCGGCACGGGTCCCGCCGCGCTCGGCACGGTCACCGGCGTGGTGCGGTCCAGCTCCAGCTTGTGCAGCGTCTTCAGGGTGTCGACGAACTCGCGGCCCAGGCCGTACTTGAAGGTGACCCGGCGGGCGTCCACCCAGCGGGGGACGAGCAGCACCTCCTCGTGCTCCACGTTGACGCACTCGACCGGGCCGATGCCCTCGGGGAAGTCGAACACCTCGGGCTCGCTGAAGGGCGCGGTGGTGTACCAGCCGCGGCCGGCCTCGTAGACCACCGGGGGGTTGAGGCACTCCTCGATGGTGGTCCAGATGTTGAAGGAGGGCGCGAAGTCGGCGCCGTCGACGGTGAGGTTGGCGCCGTCCCGGATGCCGATCTCCTCGATCTCGTCGAAGAGCTCGTCGGCGGCGTACCGCGCGAACACGTCGGACAGCCCCGGCTCCACCCCCATGCCGACCAGGGCGAGTCCGCCCGCCGCCGCCCACTCCTCGGCCCGCGCGAACTGCGCGTCGCCGAGCTTGACCCCGCACTCCTCGTACGGCCGCTCCGGATGCGGCCGGGACAGCGACATCGCCATGTCGACATAGGTGGCCCCGGCGGTGCGCGCCGCGCCGAACAGGGGCATCACGAAGCGCGGGTCGGTGGCGTTGAGGAGCACGTCGCAACGGTGCCGGGCGAGCAGCTCGACGACCGCCGCCTCGTCGCCGGCGTCGACGCGCTCGGCGGTGAACCGGTCGTCGCCGTCGAGCGCCGCGACGGCGGCCGCGGCACGGGCGGGGTCGTAGTCGGCGACCACCATCGCCTCGAAGAACGGGCGCCGGGCGGCGATCCGGGTGACGGCGGTGCCGACACCGCCGGCGCCCACGAGCAGGACACGCATGACGAGAACTCCCTCGGTCAAAGATGCGCAAGGTGTGCGAAAGGTGTGCGAAAGAAGGGGCCCCGTCCGTGATACAACGCCTTCCCCTGCCGTAAGGTCAATGGCGTTGGCATAAGGAGGCGGCGAGGAAGGCGGCGAGGATGCCGAAGGCGGTCGTACCGGAGGAGAAGCGGCGCAGGCGCAGGCCCACCAGGAGCGGCACCGTGCTGTCCGAGCGGCTGATCGTCGAGGCCGCGCTGCGGCTGCTGCGCGAGCACGGCAGCAGCGGGCTGACCGCGCGCCGTCTGGGCCTAGCCCTGGACTGCGACCCGAGCACGCTCTACCGCTACTTCCGGGGCATGGACGAGCTGACCCTGGCCATCGGTGACGCGCTGATCGGCGAGGCGCTGCGCGGCTGGGAGCCGACGGGGCAGTGGCGGGCGGATCTGCACGCGATCGGGCTGCGCATCCACGCCGCGTACGTCGCCCATCCGCAGGCGGCCCAGCTCACCGCGAGCCGGGTCACCGGCCGGGCCAACGAACTCGCCGCCGACGAGGCCGTCCTCGACGTCCTGCGCACCGCGGGCTTCCCGCTCCCCGAGACGGTCCGCATCTACCACGCCTTCATCGACCAGACCCTGGCCTTCGCCGCCCTGGACGCGGCCTCCCTCGCCCTGCCCCGCGCCTCCCAGCGCGCCGACGACGCCAAGTGGGCCTCGACCTACGCCCGCCTGCCCGCCGCCACCCACCCCCGCATCGCCGAAGCGGCCCCCCTGCTGCCCGCCCACATGGTCACCAGCGCCTACCCGACGGCCCTGGCGATGCTCCTGGACAGCGCGGCGGGCACGCTGGCACGACTCGCCCCCTGAAGCCGGGCCGCCCCCCCGGCGCGCACCCGCTGAAGACACCCACTCGCCCCGGCCCGCCGCCGCCTCAGCCGCTCAGCCACCCGGCACGGCCCTGCGCCGCCTACGCCGCCTCAGCCGCTCAGCATCCCGGCCGCCTCAGCCGCTCAGCCCGTCAGCATCCCGGCCGCCTCAGCATCCCGGCCGCCTCCGCCGCTCATCCCCCCAGCCCGTCAGCCCGTCAGCCCGTCAGCCCCTCAGCATCCCCGCCGCCTCCGCCGCCACCGCCTCGGCCACCGTCGCCAGGGCGGGTGAGTCGAGCTTCCACTGCTGCCAGTACAGCGGGACGTCCAGGGGGCGGTCGGGGGCGAGGGGGATCAGGCGGCCGGTCCGCAGGAGGGTGTCGGCCTGGGCCTCGGGGACCATGCCCCAGCCGAACCCCGCGGCCACCGCGGCCACGAATCCCTCCGAGGTCGGCACGGCGTGTCGTACCGGACTCGCCCCCGATGCGCCGCGCCGCAGCCCGCGGACGAACGCGTCCTGGAGGTCGTCGCTGCGGTCGAAGGCCAGCACCGGCGCCCGCGCCAGGGTCTCGTGCAAGGGGCCGTCCTCGAGATGGCGGGCCACGAAGTCCGGGCTGGCGGCGGCCAGATAGCGCATGGTGCCCAGCGCACGCACCGAACACCCGGTCACGGCCTCCGGCGACGAGGTGACCGCGGCCATCACGAGCCCCTCCCGCAGCAGTTCCGCCGTACGGGTCTCGTCCTCGCGGTGGAGTTCGAAGCAGAGCGGCGGCTCCTGCCGTACCCGGCTCAGGGCGGGCAGGAACCAGGTCGCCAGCGAGTCCGCGTTCACCGCGACCGTCACCCGGGTCGGCTCACCGGCCCCGCTCATGCCCAGCTCGGACCGCGTGTCGCGCTCCAGCCGGGCCAGCTGCCGGGCGAACCGGACGACGATCTCACCGGACTCCGTCGGCCGCACCGGTTTGGTGCGCAGCAGCAGGACCCGGCCCGTGCGCTGCTCCAGCGCCTTCACCCGCTGACTGACCGCCGACGGCGTCACATGCAGGACGGCGGCCGCCGCGTCGAAGGTGCCCTCGTCCACCACGGCCAGCAGGGTGCGCACCTGCTCCAGCGGGAGGTCGATCATCATGAGCCCTTCATCACGAGTCCTTCATCATGGTCCTTCACGAGCGCTAATGGTACGTAAAAATCTTTAGCTGTACGTCCGGTGATCGTCTCCTTAGCGTGGAGGTCATGTCCACCGCACTAGCCGCCGCGGCCGCAGGCTTCGGCACCGGTCTCTCGCTCATCGTCGCCATCGGCGCCCAGAACGCCTTCGTCCTGCGGCAGGGGATCCGCCGCGACGCCGTCCTGGCCGTCGTCGGGATCTGCGCCCTGTCCGACGCCGTCCTCATCGCCCTCGGCGTGGGCGGGGTGGGCGCCCTGGTGGTGGCCTGGCCGGACGCCCTGACCGTGGTCGGGTGGGTCGGCGGCGCGTTTCTGCTCGGGTACGGGCTGCTGGCGGCCCGCCGGGTGATCCGGCCCGGCGCGGACGCGCTCGTCACCGACGGCGAGGTGGCCGGCTCACGCCGCCGGGCCGTGCTCACCTGCCTCGCCCTGACCTGGCTCAACCCGCACGTCTACCTCGACACCGTCTTCCTGCTGGGCTCGATCGCCGCCGACCGCGGCCCGCTGCGCTGGACCTTCGGCCTCGGCGCCGCCTTCGCCAGTCTGTGCTGGTTCGCCGCCCTGGGCTTCGGCGCCCGGCTGCTCGGCCGATTCCTGACCCGGCCCGCCGCCTGGCGGGTGCTGGACGGTCTGGTCGCGGCCACGATGATCACCCTCGGGGTGCTGCTCGTCACGGGCGCCTGAGTCCGTATGGTGAGACCGCATGTCCAAAAGGGCGGCGAAACCACTGGTGCTGCTGAAATAGTGGCCCCCGACCCGAAAGATGTAACGAGCAACCAGGACGCCCGTGGACACCAGCGAGAGCAGCGGTACCGCACGCGAGGCCGGTACCGACGACGGCCCGAGTACCGAGGAGGCGCCCCGGCGCGGCTGGCGCCGCTGGGCGATGGACACCCGTCCCCTGCGCCGCCCCGCCTACCGCAGACTGTGGTCCTCGACCATCGTCACGGCCGTCGGCAGCCAGCTGACGGCCGTCGCCGTGCCCAAGCAGATCTACGACATCACCGGCTCCTCCGCCTGGGTCGGCTACGCCGGCCTCGCCGGGCTGGTGCCGATGGTGGTGTTCGCCCTGTGGGGCGGCGCGGTCGCCGACACCATGGACCGGCGCAGGCTGATGCTGATCACCAACAGCGGGATCGCCGTCACCTCCGTGCTGTTCTGGCTCCAGGCGGTCTCGGGCCTGGACTCGGTGGCCGTCCTGATGCTGCTGCTCGCCGCCCAGCAGGCGTTCTTCGGCCTCAACGCGCCCGCCCGCAACGCCTCGATCGCCCGTCTGGTCCCGGCCGAGGAGCTCGCCGCAGCCAACGCCCTGGGCTCAACGGTCATGCAGACCGGACTGGTCGCGGGCCCGCTCCTCGCGGGTGCCCTGATCCCCGTGATCGGCCTGCCCGAGCTGTATCTGCTCGACGCCCTCGCCCTGACCGTGACGCTGTGGGCCGTCGTCCGGCTGCCCGCGCTGCCGCCGCTCGCGGCCACCGTGGCGCGGCGGGCCGGGGTGCGCGAGATCGCCGAGGGCTTCCGGTACATATCCCGGCACAAGGTCCTGCTGCTGTCCTTCCTCGCCGATGTGGTCGCCATGGTTCTCGGCATGCCCCGCGCCCTGTTCCCGCAGCTCGCCGCCGAGACGTACGCCTCCTACGGCGAAGGGCTCGCCCTCGGTCTGCTGTTCGCGGCGATCCCCATCGGCGCGGTGCTGGGCGGACTGTTCTCCGGAACGTTCTCGCGGGCCCGCCGGCACGGCTGGATGGTGATCGGCGCGGTCGTCGCCTGGGGCGCCGCGATCACCGGGTTCGGGCTGAGCACGAGTCTGTGGTGCGCGGTGCTGTTCCTGGCCGCCGCGGGCGTCGCCGACATGGTCTCGATGGTCTTCCGCGGAGCGATCCTGCTCTCCGCCGCCACCGACGAGATGCGCGGCCGTATGCAGGGCGTCTTCACGGTCGTCGTCGCCGGCGGACCGCGGCTCGCCGACGTCCTGCACGGCACCGCCGGCGCCGTCTTCGGCCCCCGCGCTGCGGTCGCGGGCGGCGGTCTGCTGGTCGTCGCGGTGATGCTGGCCCTGGCCGTCGCGGTACCGGCGCTGCGCCGCTACCGCGTCTGACCCGCCCGGGCCGGCTACAGCGCCCCGCGCCGGCGCGTTCCGTACTGCTCCAGCAGCCGGCCCCGGGTCATCTCCAGCCGGTGGGCGAGGATCTCGGCCACGATCCGCACCAGTGTCACCCCGAGCGCCGGATCCTCCTCGCACAGCTTCAGCACCGGCTGCGCCTCGAACTCGTAGGCGCGGACCGGGCTGAACGCCTCGGCGCCGAAGTCCCACTGGTACGGCGGGAACAGCCAGGACCAGCCGAGCAGATCACCGGCGCCGAGGCTCGCGACGGTGACCCGCTGCACCGAGGTCACCGGCTGGACGAGGGAGACCGCGCCGGAGCGGACGACCCAGAAGCGGTCGGCCCGGCCGCCCGCCTCGAAGATCCGCGCGTCCTCCGGGAAGGAGACCTCCCGGGCGAGCTCCATCAGCCTCTGGCGCTGGGGCGGGGGAAGGGCGGTCAGCAGTTTCGTCGCTTTGGTCATGGCGCGGTGCTCCTCGCCGGGCGATCGGTCGCGGTGCTTGTCTCCACAGCCCATTTCAGCCGCTGCCGGGCCGCCGGGCACCTCGGCGGAGGTGACTTTCGGCGGAAGGGCAGGAAAAAGCCCTGGCTGGACGGGGGAAGCCAGCCAGGGCCGTCAAGGATGGTGTGCGAAGGAGACTGGCTCTCGACCTCGCTCACCGCCTATGGATGAACCGTAAACCATCCAAGGGGTTTTCGCGCACCAGGAACCCGGTCACGTGACCTGTTTCACTTCGCCCGGGTCAGTGCTGCACGCCGGCCCGGCCCGGCGTCACTATCTCGTCCAGGGCTCTGAGCACCGCCTCGTACGCCAGACCGCGCACCCGGGCCTCGCGCGCCGCGTCCGGATCGTCCCGCTCCAGCTCCCCGCTCCGGGCCCGCCAGGTCCGCAGCTCCTCCCGCGCGCAGGCCCTCGCGCGCTGGATGCGGCGCAGCAGTTCACCCGCGTCCACGACATCGGTCATGCCTGATATGTACCCTCCGGCGGCCGGTCCGACGACTCTCCGCGCCCCGCATGTTTGGAGTCCGCCCGGGCGGCCAGCCGAACAGGGAGGGGCCCGCGCCGCCCGGAGGGGACCGTACCGGGCGCGCCCGTGGACCGCCGGCCCCTCGGTCCGACCACCCATCCACCCGCACGGGAACGGCCAGGGGAGCGAAAGGATGCGTGTCAACGAATCCACCGACCGCACGGACGCGCTCGACGCACCGCGCGGACCCGATCCCGGCGCGGCGGCGGGCCCCTGCCGGCCCTGCGACGTCCGCCGGGCCGTACTGCGGGCGGTGACCGGGCGGTGCGGGGGCGGCGGACCTCCGTACGACGAGGAGGCCCTCGGCGACGCCCTGCTCGTCGCCTCGGAACTCGCCACCAACGCCATCCTCCACGGCGGCGGCGTCACCGCGTACGCCGTGGAACTCGACGGACCCGCCGTACGGGTCTCCGTGAGCGACCGCAGCGACCGGCTGCCGGTGGTGGCCCACCCGCTCGACGAGCACGGGTGGACCCGCAGCGGCGGCCGGGGCTGGCCGATCGTGTGCCGGCTCGCCCGGGACGTGAGCGTGTCCGGCCTGCCCTCCGGCGGCAAGCGCATCACCGCCGTGGTCCCCGTGTTCTGAAAGGCCGCCCCGCGAACGGAGTTTGTTCCTCCGGCGGCAGGGCAGACGGAGGTTCGTGCTTCGGACCGGAGGCGCGCCGACGGAAGCGGTATGTCCGCTCCGGGCCGCTCCCGCGAGCCCCGGACGACGGCGGCCCCTCCCGTGGTCAATCCCCGAGACGACCGTTCAGGAGCCGATTCAGCATGCTCATCGACCTGTCGACCAGCCGTCCCGCAGGATCCGCCCGTTCCACTGCGCGATCCCGCCGGACCCATGACGACGCCCCTGACACCGCCCGCATGTTCGTGCGGCTCACCACCCTGGAGGAGGGGCCGGAGCGGGACGCCGTGCGCGACGAGATCGTCACCGCCTGGCTGCCCATGGCCCACCGCATCGCCGGCCGGTTCCGCGACCGCGGCGAGGCCGTCGAGGACCTGCGGCAGGTGGCCGCGCTCGGCCTGGTCAAGGCCGTCGACCGCTTCGACCCCGAGCGCGGCGCCTTCGAGAGCTACGCCGTGCCCACCATCACCGGCGAGATCAAGCGGCACTTCCGGGACCGGATGTGGGCGCTGCGCGTGCCCCGCCGGGTCCAGGAACTGCGCAACAAGGTACGCATCGCCCGCCGCGAACTCACCCAGAACCCGGGCTCCCCCGAGCCCTCGGTCGCCGACCTCGCCGCCCGCACGGGCCTGACCGAGGACGAGGTCGGCGCCGGTCTGGAGGCCCTGGAGAGCTTCAGCACCCTCTCGCTGGACGCCGAACTCCGCACCGACGACGAGGGGTACAGCCTCGCCGACACCCTGGGCGGCCCGGACACCTCGTACGACACCGTCGTCGACCGCGAGTCCGCCCGGCAGGGCCTGCGCAGCCTGCCCGAACGCGAACGCGCCATCCTCTACATGCGCTTCTTCGAGGACATGACCCAGAGCCGGATCGCCGACCGGCTGGGCATCTCCCAGATGCACGTCTCCCGGCTCATCAGCCGCAGCTGCGAGCGGGTCCGCGAGGAGGCCCTGGGGCAGCGCCGCCACGACGGCGGGGGCTGAACCCCCGCACGTGTACCCGGGGGCGGCCGGGGCAGACGTGCCGCAGCAGCCGTGTGCGCGCGGCTGTACGACGCCGACCGGACGGAGATCCCATGACCGCGACGGCACCAGGGACGGCGGACGAGAACCGGGAGCGCGAGGAGGTGCTGCGGCTGCGCGCCGAGGTGCGGGCGCTGCGCGCCCGCAGCCGCGCCCATCCGCTGATCGCGCAGGCCCAGGGCATGCTGCAGGAGCGGTACGCCCTTCCCGACGCGGACGGCGCGTTCACGCTCATGCGGCGCGCCTCGCAGCGGTACAACGTCAAGATGCGCACCCTCGCCGGGGTCCTGGTGACCACGCCCCGGCCGGACGGAGGGACCGTGCTGTGGTTCCCCCGGCGGGTGCGCCGGCCCGAGCCGCCGCTCCGCTTCCTGCCGTGCCAGGACCCGCCGGGCGGCCGCAGCCGGGGCGCGGTGCTGGGCGCCGTGCTCAGCCGGACGCTCGACGTGGTCGGCGCCGACATGGGCAATGTGCAGATGGTCGACCGCGTCACCGGACAGCTGCGCATAGAGCGGCACACCGGGCTGACGGAGGAGTTCCTGGACTTCTTCGCCCAGGTCGGCGAGGAGGGCACCTCCTGCGCGAAGGCCGCCCGCGAGGTCGCCCAGGTCACCGTGCGGGACGTGGAGCGGGACCCGGTGTTCACCGAGCCCGCCCGCGCGGCCGTCCTCGCCGCCGGCAGCAGGGCCTGTCACAGCGTGCCCCTGACCGCGTCCTCCGGGGCCTGCGTCGGCATGGTCTCGGCACACGCCGACCGCCCGCTGGACTCCCTGCGCGCCGACCGGCTCAGGACCCTCGGCGACCTGGGCGCCGAGGCGGGCCGCTGGCTGGCCTGGCACGACCGCACCGTCCTGCTGGACGCCCTGGAATATCTGCACGCCCTGGGCCGCCGGCGCGAGGTCTGACACCCGGATGCCGGGGAACCCGGAGCACATGAACGAATCCGAGTTCCCGCCGGACGCACGGCCCGTCGACATGTACCTCGACCTTCTGCGCCTGCGCATGGAGAGCGAGGACTACCGGCTGCTGATGAGGATCGTCGCCCCGGCGCTGCGCGCCCTGGAGGAACAGCCCCCGGAGAGTCTCGACTTCGCCCTGGACCCGGACGACACCGACGAGCTGCCCCAGGAGATCCGCGACGAGGCCGCCCTGGTCATCGCCACCGCCCTCACCGGCCGCCTGGACAACCAGCTGGTCGAGATCCACGTGGACGGCACCGGACCGGTCCGGGTGGTCACCGACGCGGTCACCGCCGAGGACCCCGACCGCCTGGCCGAGATCGCCGGCTGCATCCGGCAACGGCAGCACGACATCGAGGCACTGCGCGGCATCGCCGCCGCGAGCGACCTGCCCACCGACTTCTGACCGTCAGATCACACCGTCGGGCCGGCGACCGGTACCCCCGGCGGGCGCGTCACCGGCACCCCCAGCGGTCGGGCGAGTCCCAGTACGGCCTCGTCCAGCCGCTGCAGATGCCGCAGGACCCGGTCGGTGACCCGGCCGTAGCGCGGGGTGCCGATTCCGCCCGGTTTCAGCAGCGAGGCGATGCTCGGCCCGGTGAGCACCTCGGCCGTGGCCGCCGGCTCCTCCGCGACCCGGGCGGCGATCGCGCCGATGTTGTGCAGGATCCGCTGTCCGGCCCCGCGCAGCCGGGGATCCGCCGCGATCGAGGGATGCGTGGGCAGCAGCTCCGCGGTCGCCGCCAGCGACCGGGCGTGGTACGCGCACGTCTCCAGGAGCGCGACCACGTACTGGGCCGTGTCCCGCCGGGTCCGCAGCGGGGTCACCGGATGCGTCAGCGGCTGGGTGGCCGCCCGCAGGTCCGCCAGTGCCTCGTCCAGGTCCCGGGCCCGGTCGAGCAGCTCGGCCGGCGGCCCGCCGCTGAGCTGGTCGACGGCGTCCGAGGTGACGTCGGTGAGCCGGTCGAGGACGGTCGTCAGCAGCTCGTTCGTCCGCCGGTCCGTCTTCACCGGCAGCACCAGCGCCGCCGCGACCACCCCGCAGGCCGCCCCCAGCGCCGTCTCCTCGATCCGCAGCACCAGCACCGACAGGCTGTAGGTGTGCAGCAGCGTGTACAGCACCCCCAGCGCCGCCGTGACGAAGAAGGACATCAGCGTGTACGACAGCGGCGCGGTGTAGAACATCGCGAACACGCACAGCAGCACCACCGCGAACGCCGTCCACGTGTGATGCCCGACGTTCCCCGCGAGCAGGATGCCCGCGACCACCCCGAGCACGGTCCCCAGCAGCCGGCGGTAGCCCTTGACCAGGATCTCCCCGGTGGACGCGGTGTTGAGGAACACGATCCAGCAGGTCAGCACCGCCCAGTACCAGCGGTGCGCGGACAGCAGCTCGCCGCCCACCATCGCCAGCGACGAGCCGACGGCGACCTGCACCGCGGCCCGGGTGGTCGGCCGGCGCAGCCCCGTCTCCTGCGGCTCCTCCTCCTCGGCGGCGATGGCCGCGTCCTCCGCGTCCAGCTCCTCCCGGGACCGGGCCGTCTCGGGACTGTCCTCCGACTCGTCCTGCGGCCCGTCGAGCGCGATCCGCAGCCCCAGCACCGCCCGCGCCGCCTCGCCCAGCCCCCGGAAGACGTCCTGCACGTCCGGCGACGCCGCCGGCAGGTTCTCCTCGTCCCGGTACCCGAGCAGCCGGTTGCGCACCCGCGCCGTGGCCGCGCCGTCCGCCCCGGGCTGCCGTACGAGCAGTTGCAGGTCCGTCAGATCCCGGCGCAGGGTGTCGAGCGCCCCGTCGCGCACCGGCAGATGACCGCCCTCGGGCAGCGGCGCCCCGGGCAGGTGCATGGTCAGGGTGTCGGCGCGCTCCGCACCGCGCGCCGTCAGCAGCATCAGCCCCAGCCGCTCGGCGGTGATCTCCGCGTCGGCGATCCGGCGCTGCACCAGCCGGGCCACCGCCTGGTCCGAGGTGCCCTCCTCCAGCCGGCCCTGGATCATCATCGCCGTCTCGTGCAGCTGCGCGGTGCCCTCCCGCGCATGCTCCAGCGCCTTGTCCACGTCGTCAGGACCGGCGTCCAGCAACTCCAGCTGGGCGTCGATCAACTGCGCCAGCCGGGCCCGGAACGCCTGCCGCAGCCGCTCCAGGATCCCCGCCGGGGTCTGCGGCACCAGCGCGAACCGCGCCACCGCGCTGCATGCGAAGGCCACGGCGATCACCGCGCAGAACCCGGCCAGGCTGTCGGTGGTGACGCCCACGAACAGGGCCAGGAAGTAGACCTGGAAGCCGACCAGCCCCAGGGTGGTGCCCCGGTCGCCGAACCGGCGGCCGTACACCGCGCAGAAGATGAGCACCACGAAGAAGACGTCACCGGCCACCTGCCGGGTGCCGAGCAGCGCCGCCACCGACACCGAGGCGAGCGCCACCGGCAGCCCCAGCGCCAGGGTGACCGCCTGCCGGGGCCGCTGTTTCTCGCGGATCGCGAAGGTGGCGACCATCGCCGCGATGGCCCCCGCGACCAGATGCTGGACGTCCGCGCCCAGCAGCGAGAGCACGGCCAGCGTGAGCGAGATCGCGGCCACCGTCCGCAGCCCCGCCGCCAGCCGCAGCAGCCCGGGATCGGACGCGGCGACCCGGTCCCGCCATCGGGCCGCCGCGTTCACCCCCGCTGCCGTCACCCGGACCCGGGACCCGAGCCCTCGACGTGCGCCCGCACCTGCTCGGGCGTCAGATAGCTGTCCGTGTACTCGAAGTCCTTCAGCCGGGCGGCCCGGCGTGTCTGGAACCCGGTCCGGACGAAATCGTCGCCCGCGACCGCGTTCAGCGTCCAGTTCGTCAGCACCCGGGCCTTGGCCACGCCCGTGCGCAGCGCCGACCAGTGGTAGCCGCGCGCCACGGCCTGCGCGGGCAGCCCCCGCAGCTCGATGCCGAGCGGCTTGGACACCGCGTCGGTGCCGCCGAGGTCGACGACCAGACCGAGGTCCTTGTGCACGTACGGCCGTGTCGGCTGCCCGCGCAGGGTCGCGATGACGTTGTCGGCGACGACCTTGCCCTGCCGCATCGCGTGCTGCGCGGTCGGCGGGCAGACCGCGTCCGGCTCGCCCTTGGCGGCCTTCGCCTCGTCCGGCACGGCGGCCGCGTCGCCGAGGGCGAACACCCCGTCCTGGCCCGGCAGGTCCATGTGCGAGGTGACCGCGAGCCGCCCGCGCACGGTCTCCGCGCCGAGCGTCGCGATCAGCGGGCTCGCCACCACCCCGGCCGTCCAGATCAGCGTGCGGGTCGGGATCACCCGTCCGTCGGTGAAGGTGACCTCCTCCGGTCCCGCCTTGGCGATGGACACGCCCAGCGAGATGTCGATGCCCCGCCTGCGCAGCACCTTCTGCGCGCTGGAGCCCAGCTTGTCGCCGAGCTCCGGCATCAACTTGGGCGCGATGTCGATGAGATGCCACTTGATCAGGGCCGGGTCCAGCCGGGGATAGCGCCGGACCGCGTTGTGCGTGAGCATCTGCAGACAGGCGGCGGTCTCGGTGCCCGCGTAGCCGCCGCCCACGACCACGAACTGCAGCCGGGAGGCCCGCTCGGCGGGGTCGTGGCTGGCGTCGGCGAGGTCGAGCTGGGTGATGACGTGGTCGCGGATGTACGCGGCCTCGGCGAGCGTCTTCATGCCGAAGGCGTGCTCGGTCAGCCCCGGGATGTCGAAGGTGCGGGTCACACTGCCGGGAGCCAGCACGATGTAGTCGTACGGCTCGTTCACGATCTCGTCGTTGATCGTGCGGATGACGCAGACCTTCGACTTCAGGTCCACACCGATGGCGCCGCCCGGGATGATCCGGGTGCGGTACTTCCTGCTGCGGCGCAGCGACAGGGCGATCGACTGGGGCGTCAGCACCCCGGAGGCGACCTGCGGCAGCAGCGGCAGATAGAGCTGGTAGGCGAACGGCGTCACCAGAGTGATCTCGGCTTCGGAACCGGCGAGCTTGCGTTCCAGACGTCGAACGCATCCCACTCCGGCGAAGCCCGCGCCCACCACCAGGATCCTGGGTCGTGTCACGGTGTCCATCCCTTTCTGCGGCTCCAGGCGGTCTGCCCGACGTCATGCGCGTGCCCTCCCGCGAGCCTTTCGCACCCCATCGATCCCACCCCGCCCGGACCGGTTCCGCCAGCCGGGCGAGGCATGCAGACGAACGTTTCTGCTGAGGCTCCCGTCGTACCCCGCGCAAGGGTCGCGTACGCCAGGTACCTCCGGGTAGGTCGAGGTACATGACAATTGGGGTGACAGGAGGTCACTGACGTGAAACGGGTGCGACGCGGCTCCCCGGTCAGTCGTCCTGATGCATCCCGTCCTCGCCCCGGTCGACGAGCGCCAGCGCGTCACCGACGTCCCGCGAGATCGGCACCGTGAGGCTGACCCCGGTCAGATCGAGCACGCGCCGCACGGCGGGCGTCGGGGCGATGACGTGGACGCTGCCGGGCAGCACGCGGGCCTCGTGATAGACGCGCAGGATGATGTTCATCCCGGACGAGTCCATGAACGGCACGGCCGAGAGGTCGAGCAGGAAGTGCCGGCGGCCGTGGTGGAGCTGGTTCGCCAGCTGCGCCTGGAGCTCGTTCGCGGTGTCGAGGTCCAGATGACCTTCGACCGTGACCAGGGCGACGTCCTCCCGGACCACGTCGACCTCGACGGACAGGGGGTGCTGGGCGGTGGACACGACTGCCTCCTCCAGGGGCTGCGGCCTTCTTCTCGCGCCGAGCGGCTACCCCGGAACCCTCCCCTCATGCCCTCCGCGTGCCGGTGCCGCTCCGCCCCACCGAGGCACGGCCGTGCCTCACCACGGCAGGAACACGTGGACCTCCTTGCCCGCCCCGTCCGGGACCACGCTGACCTGTGTGCACAGCGCCTCGATCAGATACCAGCCGATGCCGCCGCCCCCGCTGTCCGGCCGGAAGGGCCGCGGGGCCGGCGGCACCGCACTGGTGTCGTGCAGGGTGACGTGCACCCCGTCGAAGGTCGGCCGCAGCGCCAGCTCGAACGGCCCCGGCGCGAACCGGACCGCGTTGGACGCCAGTTCCGTGACGATCAGCACGATGTCGTGCCAGCACTCCGGCGCCGACGGCGGCGTGACCTCCGCGAGCGCGTCGAGGAACTCCTCCGCGGCCAGCCGCGCGCCGGTCACATCGTGCGGCTCGCCGGCGAACCGCACGGTGCGACCCGGCACGGCCGTGGAGGCCCGTGAGTCGTCACCGCGCGGGTCGATCGCCATGGGGTGGGTGCGGCCCTCCGCGCCCTCTGCCCGGCGGGGGCCGGCGTCCTTTCTCGTACGGATCTCTCGTCGCCACTCACAGGGTTCCCGACGCGGCCCGCCCTACGCACGCCGGTCCGCCCCACCTGCGGCCACCCCGGCCCGGCGCCGGTCAGCGGAACACGTCGTCCCCGTCGTCCCAGCTCAGGACCTCTTCCGCCGGGGCCTGCCGGGGCGGCCGGGCCCGCGCCTGGTACATCGCCTCGATCTCCGCCGCGTAGTGCCGCACGATCGAGTCGCGGCGCAGCTTCATCGACGGGGTCAGCAGACCGTTGGACTGGTCGAAGGGCTGGGGCAGGATCCGGAAGGCGCGGATCGACTCCGAACGGGACACCGTGCTGTTGGCCGCCGCCACCGCCCGGGCGATCTCCTCCCGCAGCGCGTTCTCCTCACGGGCCTCACGGCCCTCCCCGTACAGCGTCAGGCTGCCGCGCCAGTGCGCCAGGAACTCGGGGTCCAGGGTGATCAGCGCGCCCACGCAGGGCCGGTTGTCCCCGACGACCACCGCCTGGTGCACGAGCGGATGCATCCGCAGCCGCTGCTCCAGCGCGGCCGGCGCCACGCTCTTGCCGCTGCTGGTGATGATGACGTCCTTCTTGCGCCCGGTGATGGTCAGATAGCCTTCGTTGTCCAGGAAGCCCAGATCGCC
Organism: Streptomyces sp. NPDC005820; assembly: GCF_040630255.1. NCBI lineage: Bacteria > Bacillati > Actinomycetota > Actinomycetes > Kitasatosporales > Streptomycetaceae > Streptomyces > Streptomyces sp. NPDC005820. Next base: position 6,597 of record NZ_JBEXXE010000057.1, on the reverse strand, counting down.
CGTGGCCAGCCAGCCGCCCCGCAGCGCCGCCCGGGTCGCGGCGTCGTCGTTGACATAGCCCTGGAACACCGACGGGCCGCGCACCAGGATCTCCCCGTCCTGCGCCACCCGGATGTCCGTGCCCGGCAGGGCCTGCCCGACCGTCCCGGACCGCTCCCGGCCCAGCGGCTGCATGGTGACCCCGCCACTGGTCTCGGTGAGCCCGTATCCGTCGTGGACGTACACGCCGATGCCCTCGTAGAACAGGGACAGGTCGCGATGGAGCGGCGAGCCGCCCGAGGTGGCGCGGTGGACACGGCCGCCCAGCGCCGCCCGCAGCCGGCGGTACACCGTCCGTTCGAACAGCGCGTGCTGCAGCCGCAGGTCGAAGCCGGGGCCCGAACCACGGCCGAGCCGCTGCCGTTCGACGGCCGCGGCGAAGTCCCGCGCGGTCTCCGCGGCCCGCTCGAACAGCGCCCCGCGGCCCGCCTCCTGGGCCGCCCGCAGGAAGTTCTTGTAGATCTTCTCGAACACCGAGGGGACCGCGTACAGATACGTCGGCCGGAAGGTCCGCAGCGCCGTCGCGAGCGACTCCCCGCCGAGGTCCGGCTCGTGCCCCATCACGATGCCGCCGCGCAGGCACAGCCCCTGGATCATCAGACCGTACACATGGGAGAAGGGCAGGAACGCGAGGACGGAGGCCTGCTCACCGGCGCGCGCCGCCGTGTGGCCCCAGCCGGCGAGCAGGGTGTCGCAGGGGCTGGCCAGGCTACGGTGGCTCAGCGCGCAGCCGAGCGGACGGCCCGAGGTGCCCGAGGTGTACGCGATCACCGCGGTGGAGTCGGGCAGCACGATCCGGCGCAGCGAGTCCACGGTGGTCACCGGCACGTACTCGCCGCGCCGCGCGAGCTCCGCCAGCGCCCCCGTGTCCAGCTGCCAGACGTGCCGCAGCCGGGGCAGGGTCGCGCACACCGACCCCACCGTCATGACGCTCTGCTCGTCCTCGACGACCACACCCACACAGGCCGAGTCCCGCAGGATCCACTCGACCTGGTCCCGCGAGGAGGTCGGGTACACGGGCACCACCTCGGCGCCCACCGCCCACAGGGCGTAGCTGAGGACGGTCCACTCGTACCGGGTACGCGCCATGATCGCGACCCGGTGGCCGGGGGTGATCCCGGAGGCCACGAACCCCTTGGCCAGGTCCACCACCTCGTCGCGCAGCTCGACGGCCGTCACCTCCTCCCAGGTGGCCGAGCCGGGCTCACGGCGGCGGGCCAGGACGGTGAGCGTGGGAGTGCGGGACGCTGTCTCGAAAACGCTGTCGGCGAGCCCTCCGGTCAGGGGCCAAACGGCTGGGGGAGCGACAGCGAAGTCGCGCATACGCTGCTCCTGACGTGACGAAGGGTGACCCTGTCGACGAGTACTGTTATCGACGCTGGCGAATGTAGCCCAGGTCGGACCGGTTGTGGCCGGGAACCGACTAAGTGATGAGCGTCGGTGACCCTCGCTTGTCACAGGGGGCAGACGGAAACCGGCCAAGCCGCCTCAGCCCTGCGTATGCCGTACGCAGGTGGTGACGACCTCGCGCAGACTGCCCGTACGCTCGAACACCTCCTGCTGCACCTGGGACCCGTTGCCGTTCAGCAGCAGCCCGGCGCACGTCTCCCGGGCCCGCTCCAGGTCCCCGCTGTCCGAGAGCGCGTCCTCGACGTACTCCAGCAGCGACCGTACGACGGTCTCGGCGGGCGCGTTCCGCATGGTCAGCGGGTCGACCAGGTCCCCGGTCAGACCTGAGCGGGCGGCCCGCCAGTCGGCCAGCCGCAGCAGGCTGACGCTGTGGTCCACCGGCTCCTTCCCGGCCTCCCAGTCACGGGCGGCCGTCTCCACGAGGGCCCGCGCCAGCGTCGCGACGAGGACGGCGGTGTCCGCGTGCAGACAGACGTCCGCCACCCGCACCTCCACCGTCGGCCAGCGCGCCGACAGCCGGGCGTCGAAGTAGACCATCTTCTCGTCGAGGATCGTCCCCGTGGCCAGCATGTCCGCCACCCGCCGGTGGTAGCGATCGGCCGACCCGAACAGCTCGGTCGGGCCGGCCGACGGCCAGCGCAGCCACACCCGGCTGCGATAACTGCTGTACCCCGTCTCCCGGCCCTGCCAGAAGGGCGAGTTGGCGCTCAGCGCGGTCAGCACCGACAGCCACGGCCGGAGCCGGTCGATGACCGCGACCCCCTCCTCGTCGGAGTCGACCGAGACATGTACGTGACAGCCGCACACGATCTGCTCACGGGTCGCGATGCGGTACTGGTCCGCCATCCACCGGTAGCGCGTCCCGATGCTCACCGAGGGGCGCACCGCCAGCGGGGAGGTGGCGAGCGCGGCGACCGCGCAGCCGGCCTCCCGCGCGTGCTTGGCCGCCTCCGCGCGGATCCGGACGATATCGGCGCCGAGCTCACCCATCTCCGACTGGGGATGGGTGGCGAACTCGACCATCTGGTTGTGCAGTTCCTTCTGGAAGACGGGCTCCTGCTCCGCCACCTCGCACCGCGCGGCGCGGGCGAGGACCGCGGCGGACAGCGCCCTGGGCTCCCCGGTCTCCGGGTCGACCAGGAGGAGCTCCTCCTCCACTCCGACGGTGCGCACGCGATGCGGCCTTTCTCTGCGCCCTGGCTGCGGGGCCGACTGATGATGGGTGGGGCTGCGGGCGGGTGGTACGCACCCGACTGCCCCCTGAAGCGCTACCTCACACGGACGACGGCCTCAGCCACACCGTGGCCAGCGGCGGCAGCGTGAGCACCAGCTCCCCGTTCGCCGCCTTGACCGGATCGGCGTGGACGACGTCACCGCCGCCGTACCGTGCCGCGTCGGTGTTGAGGACCTCCTCCCACACCGGTGCCTCACCGGGAACGGCCAGGACGTGGTCGTGACGGACCACCGGCGAGAAGTTGCTCACCGCGAGCAGCGGGGTGCCGTCGGCGCCGTACCGCAGGAACGCGAAGACGTTGTCGTCGGCCGCGTCGCAGAGCACCCACCGGAACCCGGCCGGGTCGGTGTCGCGCTCCCACAGCGCCGGGGTCGCCCGGTACAGCGTGTTCAGGTCACGCACCAGGTCCTGCACGCCCCGGTGATCACCCGCGGACGCGTACCCGGGGTCGAGCAGCCACCACTCGGGACCGTGCGCCTCGGACCACTCGGCCCCCTGCGCGAACTCCTGCCCCATGAACAACAGCTGCTTGCCGGGATGGGCCCACATGAACCCCAGATACGCCCGGTGGTTCGCCCGCCGCTGCCACCAGTCGCCGGGCATCTTCGACACCAGCGCCTGCTTGCCGTGCACCACCTCGTCGTGGGAGATCGGCAGCACGTAGTTCTCGCTGTAGGCGTACACCATCGAGAAGGTCATCTCGTGGTGGTGGTACTTGCGGTGCACCGGCTCCTTCGTCATGTACTGGAGCGAGTCGTGCATCCAGCCCATGTTCCACTTCAGACCGAAGCCCAGCCCGCCGCTGTCGGTCGGCCGGGTCACCCCGCCCCAGGCGGTCGACTCCTCCGCGATCGTGACGACCCCCGGGTTGCGCCGGTACACGGTGGCGTTCATCTCCTGCAGGAACGCCATCGCGGCCAGATCCTCCCGCCCGCCGTACGCGTTGGGCTCCCACTGCCCGGAGTCCCGCGAGTAGTCGAGGTAGAGCATCGAGGCGACGGCGTCCACCCGCAGCCCGTCCACGTGGAACTCCTCGCACCAGTACGTGGCGTTGGCGACCAGGAAGTTGCGCACCTCGGTCCGCGCGTAGTCGAACTCGAACGTCCCCCAGTCCGGGTGCTCGGCCCGCCGCGCGTCCCCGGGCTCGTACAGCGGATCCCCGTCGAACCGGGCCAGCGCCCAGTCGTCCTTGGGGAAGTGCGCCGGCACCCAGTCCACGATCACCCCGATGCCCGCCCGGTGCAGGGCGTCCACCAGGTACTTGAAGTCGTCCGGGGTGCCGAGCCGGGCCGTCGGCGCGTAGAAGCCGGTGACCTGGTAGCCCCAGGAACCGGCGAAGGGGTGCTGGGCGACCGGCATGAACTCCACATGCGTGAAACCGAGGTCCTGGACATACCCCGGGAGCTCCTCGGCGAGCTGCCGGTATGTCGACCCCGGCCGCCAGGACGGCAGATGGACCTCGTAGACCGAGAACGGCGCCTCGTGCACCGGGACGTCCCCGCGGTGCGCCATCCACTCCGCGTCGCCCCACGCGTAGTGCGAGGCGTGCACGATCGACGCCGTGTCCGGCGGGACCTCCGCCCGCCGGGCCATAGGATCGGCCTTCAGGAAACGGCCGCCGTGCCGCGAGGTGATCTCGAACTTGTACCGGGTGCCCTCGCCGATGCCGGGCAGGAACAGCTCCCACACCCCGGCCGCGCCGAGCGAGCGCATCGGGAACGCGGTCCCGTCCCAGCAGCAGAAGTCACCCGCGACCCGCACCCCCCGGGCGTTCGGCGCCCACACCGTGAACCGGGTGCCGGCCACCCCCTGGTGGGTCGTCGGCTCGGCGCCCAGCGCCCGCCACAGCTCCTCGTGCCGGCCCTCCCGGATCAGATGCAGATCGAGATCACCGAGCGCCGGCAGGAACCGGTACGGGTCCTCCACCTCGCGCGGGTCGCCGTCGTACGACACCAGCAGCGTGTACGCGGGCACCTCCTCGAGCGGCAGTACGGCGGCGAAGAGACCGTCCTCCTCCGAGGCGAGCGGGGTCGCCGCACCGCCGACCAGCACACTCACCGAGTCGGCGAAGGGGCGCAGGGTCCGGAACAGCACGCCCCCCGCCACCGAGTGCGCGCCCAGCAGGGCGTGCGGGTCGTGGTGGGCGCCCGACAGCAGACGGGCGCGGTCGGCGGGGTCGAGCGCGGGCGCCGCGAGCGGCCGGGGGCCGGCGGCCTCGGGGGGAGCGGTGTCGCGCAGGGCCATGGGGTCAGCCTCCTCGGACGGCGAGTCGTTCGATCGCCGCCATGGGTACGGGTAGCCAGTCGGGCCGGTTGCGGGCCTCGTACAGCACTTCGTAAACGGCGCGATCCGTCTCATAGGCACGCAGAAGGGCGTGCTTCTTGCGCGGATCCCAGCCCGCCCGGGCCGCGTAGCCCGCGCAGTAGGCCTCCCGGCAGCGGCGTGCCCACTCCGGCCGCCAGGGCCGCCGCTGGCGGGCGGCGTAGTCGAAGGAGCGCAGCATCCCGGCGATGTCCCGCACCGGGGAGTGGGCGAGCCGCCGCTCGGCCAGCGGACGGGACGGCTCGCCCTCGAAGTCGATCACGAACCAGTCCCGCCCGGCCCGCAGCACCTGACCCAGGTGCAGATCGCCGTGGATGCGCTGGGCGGGCGGCCCCTGGTCGCAGACGGCGAGCGAGGCGAACGCCGTGGTCAGACCCGGCACGAACGGCCGCAGTGCCGGCACGTGGTGCGCCGCCGCCTCCAGCCGCTCCGTCATCGCCGCCGCCGTACGCCCGTCCTCGGCGTCCGGACCGGCCGGCAGGGCCGCCGCCAGCGCCAGATGCACATCGGCCGTCGCCCGGCCCAGCTCCTCGGACTCCGCGGTGAAGTCCTCGCCCCGGGCCAGCGCCTGCAGCGCCAGCGTCCAGCCGTCCGCCGCGTCGGGCAGGAACGGCTGGAGCACTCCGAGCGTGGCCTCCTGGGGGTGGGTGGTCCGGAACCAGGCCACCGGCGCGGGGACCCGCCCGCACCCCTGGCCGGCCAGCGCCACCGGCACCTCCAGATCGGGGTTCACCCCCGGCTGGATCCGCCGGAAGATCTTCAGGATGAACGCGTCGCCGTACACCAGCGAGGTGTTGGACTGCTCGGCCTCCAGCAGCCGCGGCGCCAGCCCGGCGGGCAGCGACACCGACGGATCCGACTCGAAGGACAGGGGACCGAGCGTGCCCGGGTGCCGCATCCGCTCCAGGAGCAGCTGCGCCGAGCGGGGGTCCTGCAACGCGTCGTGCACCGTCAGCCCGGCCAGCGGGCCCTCCTCGACCCTGCCGATGAGGGCCCGGCCCAGCCGGGGCGACAGATGCTCCTGGAGACCGATGAGCAGCTGGTAGCAGTCACCGGCCGGGGGAGTGCCGCCGGGGGTCGGCACCCCGGACTGCCCGGCGTGCACGAGCAGATGGAGACAGCCCGGGTACAGCTCGGTCATCGACAGCATGCGCAGATCGGTGAGCGGCCGGTCCTTGCCGGCGAACCAGCGCTGCCGGGGCAGCCACTCGCGCAACAGCGCGACGAGCGGCCCCCCGGAGCGGAAGGCGCTCACGGTGCTCGGCCTGAGCGGGGCGGTCTTCGTCACGGTGACCCATCCTTTCCTCGGCGCACGCTCACAGGCGTCGGCCGACCCGGGCCGCGGCTCGGGTGAGCCGGAACCAGTAGAAGCCGTGCCCGGCCAGCGTGAGCAGATAGGGCAGCTCGCCGATGGCCGGGAACCGCACCCCGCCGAACAGTTCGACCGGATGGCGCCCGTCGAAGCGGCGCAGGTCGAGCTCGGTGGGCTGGGCGAAACGCGAGAAGTTGTGCACGCAGAGCACCAGGTCGTCCTCGTATTCGCGCAGGAACGCGAGCACGGCCGGATTGCTGGAGGGCAGTTCGGTGTACGT
>NZ_JBEXXE010000056.1:0-76370 GCF_040630255.1 Streptomyces sp. NPDC005820 | reverse complement strand
CCGAGTTCGCCGGCCGGGACCTCCTGTCCGGTGTCGTCGACGATCCGCACGCGCGTGTGTGGCACGGGACGCCCGACCGAGCCCAGCTTGGACAGTGCGTGCTCGCGGTCGAGGAAGGTGTCGCCGGAGACGGTCTCGGTGAGGCCGTAGGCGTCGGCGAACCAGGCGTTGGGGAAGGCGTGCATGATGCGGCGCAGCACCGGCTCGGGGGTCTTCTCGCCGCCGCCCAGGATGAAGCGGACCGAGGAGGTGTCGTACGACTCCCGGTCCGGGACCTCCAGGACCGCGTTGACCATGGCGGGCGCGAGCCACGCGTTGGTGACCCCGTGCTCCTGGATCGCCCGTAGGGCGCCCTCCGGGTCGAACTTTCGCTGGAGCACCACGCCGCCGCCCGCGTACAGGACGGCGAGGGCGGGCATGTCGAGGCCGCCCACGTGGTAGAGCGGGCCGCAGACCAACGTGGTGTCCGCCGACGTCAGGCCGAAGTGCACGATGTGCGCCAGGTTCTTCGCCTGCACGTTCCCGTACGTGATGCGCACGCCCTTGGGGCGTGAGGTGGTGCCGGAGGTGTACATCAGCCGCTGGAGGTCGTCGGGGCCGACGTCCACGGCGGCGACCTCGGCCCCCTGGTGCCGGTCGAGCAGCGCCTCGTACGCGGTCCACTCGGACCCGGGGGCCTCCCCGTCCACCAGGATCCGGTGCTCCAGGCCGGCGAACTTCGCGGCGATGCGGTCCGTGGGCCGCAGGAACTCCGGCTCGGTGACGATCACCTTCGCCTCGGCGTGCTCCAGGATGTACGCCCATTCCTCCTCGGACAGGCGGTAGTTCAACGGCAGGAACACCGCCCCGATGCGATTGGTCGCATGGACCAGCTCGATGAACTCGGGCCGGTTGTAGAGGAGCAGGGCCACGACGTCGCCGCGCCCGACGCCCCATTCCGTCAGACCGGCGGCCAGCCGGTTCACCCGTTCATGGAGCCCGCGCACCGTCAGGCGCCGGTCGTCCTGCGTCACGACCACGGCGTCGGGCCGTTGGGTCAGGTGGTAGTCGAGGATGCTCGAGAAATTGTGCACGGCTCTCTCTCGCTCTGTGTCCGCGATTTACTGTACCGAGTGGTCTATAAAACCTGTGCGGCGAACTCTACGACGGGGTGTGCGCCTCGACAACGGTCCACTCGGCTTCGGGGTCGAGGGGCAGGCCGGGTCGTTCGCGCTTGAACGCCTCCGCCGCCCCCTCCACGTCCGGGAGGGCGGCGCCGGGGGCGCCGAACCCGCGCAGCAGGGTGTCGCAGTACTCGCGCGAGAGCCGGGCGGCGTTCCAGCGGCCGTCCGGCTTCGCCCACTGGTAGGTGTGGTTGTGCAGGTTGAGGAACTGCAGGGTGGCCACGCGTGGGTCGACCGCGCGGAAACTGCCCCGCTCGCCGGCCTCGATGATCAGTCCCCTGACCAGCCGCTCGAACTCGGCGCGCTGGCCGAGCAGTTTCTGCAGGGGGGCGCCGGTGAGACTGCGGTAGTCGTGCTCGTAGACCCAGATGTGGTCGAGCCTGCGGAAGATGATCGTCAGCAGGGACTCCGACAGCAGGCGCAGCCGTACCAGGGGGTCGGCGTCCAGCGCCGCGATCTGCCGGGCCCGGGACAGCAGGGGGGTCATCACCCGGGCCTGGATCTCGATCAGCAGGTTCTCCTTCGAGTCGATGTAGTAGTACAGCGCTCCCTTGGCGAGCCCGACCGCCCGGCCCAGGTCGTTGACGGAGGTCGCCGCGTAACCCCGGCGGGCGAACAGTTCGGCGGCCGTGTCGATGATCTTCTGACGTCTGACCTCGAAGCCCGGCCCATGGCCCGGTGGTCTGGGCATTGCTGTTCTCCCCGCTCGATGCGTCGCGTGTCGGGACGGTGCGCCCCGTACCCGCATCCGGACGCCCGTACGAAGCAGTTTGCTAGACCAGACGGTACATTAAAAGCGGCCTCAGGCGGTGCGGATGCGCCGCCGCGCGGGGTGATGCGGAGGGGGGATGGCCCGGGAGCAGGTCCTGGGCCATCCCCCTTCCGTGTGTGCCCTCCGTCGTTCAGACGGTCGCGACCGGCGTCAGCGGACTGCCCTGTGTTCCGGGCAGGTTGAGCGGGGGAGCGGTGAGGAGGAAGCGGGTGCGGTTGTGCTCGCGCAGCCAGGCGGCGAGGTCGTGGAGGTACCACATCTCGCCCATCGGGACGCCCAGCTTGAACAGGCACAGGTGGTGCAGCGGGAGCAGGGTGTGCGGGCCCTGGGCCTGGGTGACGCCGACGCCCTCGATCGCGTAGTTGTCCGAGGCGATGGCGGAGATCTGCGACTCGGCGATCCAGTTCAGCAGGTCTGGGTCGTCCGCGTCGAGGTAGGCGGCGGTCTGGTGGATGGCGACCGGGTCCGGGTTCTTCTCCCAGGCGAGGATCTGGGTGGCGAAACCGGTGTGGATGAGGAGGATGTCCCCGGGCTCCACGACGACGTCGTCCGCCGTCATGATGTCCTGGAGCTGCTTGAAGTTGACCGCCTGGAAACCGGTGCCGAGGTGGTGCGCGATGTCGATGAGGACGCCGCGGCCCTGGACGCCGTGCTCGGCCATCTTCTCCAGGCCGAGGTGACGGGCGAAGCTCAGACTGCCGCTGCCGTCGCCCTTGGCGTCCTCCTGCGGGCCCACGAGGTCGGACCCGGGCCGGAAGCCGTTGTAGTAGATGGGCTCGGCGACCCCGTCGCCGTCGGCGTCGAACTCGGCGCCCTGGTGGGCGAGGGAGTCCCACTGGGTCGAGTACTGCAGCCAGAGGGTCACCACGTCGTCGGACCAGACGTCGATGAGGTCGGGCGAGAAGTGCTCGCTGGCCTTGATGTTGTAGAAGACGTCCTGCTGGTGCTGGAGGTCCTCGGTGGGCCTGAGGATCGGCGGGTAGCGGCGCTGGTTCAGCGAGGTGCCGCCCGGATAGTCCAGCGGCAGGCTCAGGCTGAACGTGATGCCCTGCTCGACCTCGCGCACCCCCTGGAGCACCTTCTCGGGGGTCAGCAGGTTGATGCGCCCCAGCTCGTCGTCCTCGCCGAAGTCTCCCCAGGTGGAGCCGGGGGGTCGCTGCTTCCAACGCTTCGTCACGATAAACGCCTCCTCAGATCACGGTCCTCGTTGACAGCACTCCGCATGCTAGGGAGATTGTACCGCTCGGTCAACAAGTCTGATTGCTCGGCATGGAGGCTTCATATTACCTCGATGCAGGTAATAGACTGACTGGTCGAAACGACTGTCAACGTCTATCCCATGGAGAGGTGCAATGAGCGAATCCACACAGGCGTGGGTCGCGGCGGGCGTGCGTGCCGTGATCGGCGCGCACACGCAGGCCCAGGACGCCGGCCGCACCGACGAGATCGTCGCGCTGTACACACCCGACGCGGTTCTGGAGCTGCCGGGCACGGACCCCCTCCAGGGGCACGATGCGCTGCGCGCCGCCTTCAAGGGGTGGGAACCCACCCTGCCGCAACTGCACCTGGTGACCAACACGGTCGTCACCTCCACCGGCCCCGACGAGGCGACGGCGGTGAGCGACGTGCTCTTCGTGCAGCGCGGCGAGACCGGCTGGGCCCCGCAGGTCGTGGGCCGCTACGACGACTCGTTCCGACGGGTCGACGGAACCTGGCTGCTGCAGCGCAGGAAGACGACCTACCAGGTCTAGCGACACCCGTAGTCCACCCCCTTCCACCCTGGAGAGACATGAGTACGACCTCTGCCGACGCCGAGGCGTCGGTCGCCGCCGGTGTGCAGTCCGCCGTCGCCGCCTACGCGCAGGCGCTGGACGCCGGCCGCAATGACGACATCGCCGACCTGTTCGTGCCCGACGGTGTCGCCGAGATAGCGGGCGTGGCCACCTTCGAGGGCCGCGACGCGATCAGGGAGGGATACACGGCCTTCGCACCGACGCAGCCCCAGCTGCACCTGACCGCCAACACGGTCGTCACCTCGTTCACCGAGGAGGAGGCCACCGCGGTCAGCAACCTGGCCTTCCTCCAGCGCGGCGAGTCGGGCTGGGCGGTGGCACTGGTCGGCCGGTACGACGACACGCTGAGCCTGCACGACGGCGTGTGGAAGTTCCGGCGCCGCGTCACGACCTTCCAGCCCTGAGCACGCCCGCTCCGCCGGGACGCCCGTGCCGCCTGATCCACCGGCGGCACGGGCGTCCTCGCGCTCAGGCCTTCGAGCTCGGGGCCTTCGAGTTCGGCCCGGTGGGGAAGGCGAACGCCGGGAAGTCGTTGCCGACCGACTCGCGGATCAGCTCCTGGAGCTTCCAGCGGCCCGTCGGGTTCAGCAGCTGCTTGATCGCCTTGCCGGGGATGTTGGCCCCGTAGAAGTAGCTGCTCTTGAGGAAGGACGACTGGCCCCCGCTGTCGTTGACCAGGTCCGTCCACTCCTGCTCGGCGGCGTCCGTGACCGCCACGACGTCGTGCCCGTGCTCGCGGGCGTGGACGAGCAGGTCCATGACGTAGTCGACCTGGTCGCCGGAGTAGCGCGGGTTGTTGCCGAGGGCGCCGTGCGGGCCGCCGGGGAAGTAGAAGTTCGGGAAGCCGACGGTGGTCACGCCCAGGTAGGTGGACGGGCCGTCCGCCCAGTACTCCTTGAGCGACCGGCCGTCGCGGCCGACCACGCCCAGGCGGTTGAGCGCGCCGGTGCCGAAGTCGTAGCCGGTGGCCCAGATGACGACGTCGAACTCCTGGTGTCCCTCGGAGGTCTCGATCCCGGTCTCGGTGATGCGGACGATCGGCGTCTCGTTGATGTCGACGAGCTCGACGGTCGGCTTGTTGTACGCCTCGTAGTAGCCGGTGCCGAAGGGAGGCCGCCGGCCGCCGTAGCCGTGCCCCTTGGGGATCAGCTTCTCCGCCGTCGCCGGGTCCTTGACGATGGAGCGGATCTTGGCGGCGATGAACTCGCAGAACTCCTCGTTGACCGTGGCGTTCGTGGTCATGTCGTAGTAGTGCTCGGAGAGCTTGGTGAAGCCGGGGCTGTTCCACTTCTCCTCGTAGAACTCCTGGCGCTGCTCGGGGGTGTCCTCCAGGCCCGACCGCATGGTGATCTGGTGCAGGAAGCCGCTCACCGAGGTCTGCAGCGTGTCGCGGATGGACTCGAAGCCGCCCTTGAGCTCAGCCTGTTCCTCGGCGGTGATCGGCCGGTTGTTGAGCGGGGTGAGCCAGTCGGCCACCTTCTGGTACACGGTGAGGTGGGCCACCTCGTCGGCGATCGCGGGCACGATCTGGACGCCGCTGGAGCCCGTGCCGATCTGGGCCACGCGTTTGCCGGTGAAGTCCACGGGTGTCTTGGGCCAGCGGCCGGTGTGGTGCTGCTCGCCGCGGAAGTCCGCGCGCCCCGGGATGTCCGGGACGAACGGCACGGAGAGGATGCCGGTCGCGGCGACGAGATGGCGCGCCCGGTGCGCGCCGCCGTCCTCGGTGCGCACGGTCCAGGTGGCGGTGGCCTCGTCCCAGACGGCCGCGGTCGCCTTCGCGCCGAACACCATGTGGCGCCGCAGGTCGAACCGGTCGACCACGTGGTTGAAGTAGCGCTCGATCTCCGGCTGGCCCGCGAAGTGCTCCGACCACTCCCACTCCTCCCACAGCTCCTTGGAGAACAGGTAGCCGTAGGTGTAGCTCTCGGAGTCGAAGCGGGCCTCGGGGTAGCGGTTCCAGTACCAGGTGCCGCCGACCCCGCTGCCCGCCTCCAGCAGCCGCACGGTGAAGCCGCTCTCCTGGGCCCGGTACAGCTGGTAGATGCCGGTGACGCCGGCGCCGATGACCAGTACGTCGACGAGGCCCTGGTCCGCCGGGCCCGTCGTCGTCGTTTCGCTCATGTGCTCTCCCGCGTGAGCCTCGATTGATTTGTCGACCGGTCGATCGAATAATGGCCGAGGGTAGAGGAGGCGCCGGATTCGTTCAATGGACGCGAATCTCGCCGGGGTCATTGATTGTACCGACCGTCTGGTCTAACTTTCGCTCAGGGATGCGAAGCCGCACCACGGGAGTCAGTCATGAGTGACAAGAGTGTCGAAGAAGCCACCGATCTGCGGGCCGCGGGCTGGAAGGCCATGCGGGCCGCCCTGCCCGGCGTGTTCCCCGAGGGGGACCTCGATCTGCGGGACGGCCGCCTCGGCGAGGACCTCGTCGACATCGGCCTCATCAGTGTGTGGGGAGCGCTGTGGGGACGCGCGGGCCTCGCCCCGCGCGACCGCAGCCTCGTCACGCTCGGCATCCTCATCGCCCTCGGGGCGGAGACCGAGCTCAAGACCCATGTGCGTATCGCGCTGACGAACGGACTGACCCAGGACGAGATCGCCGAGGTCATCTACCACTCCAGCGGCTACACCGGCTTCCCGCGGGCGGTCGCCGCCCGCACCGCCGCCCGCGAGGCGCTGGAGGGCTGACCGCCCCGCCGGGACGCACACTCGTCCCGACCCCACACCGAGCACACGAGGAGCACACGCATGTCACTGCAGGGAAAGGTCGCGGTCGTCACCGGCGGAGCGCGGGGGATCGGACGCGGGATCGCGACCGTTCTCGCGGCCAAGGGCGCCGCCGTGGCGGTCTGGGACCTCAACACCGAGGGCGCCGAGAAGACCGCCGCGGAGATCCAGGCCGCGGGCGGGACGGCCGTCGCGGTGGGCGGCGACGCGGCCGACGCCGAGGCCGTCGCCCGTTCCGCCGCGCGCACCCGTGAGGCGCTCGGGCCGGTCACGATCCTCGTCAACAACGCGGGGACCACCGCCTACGAGCCGTTCACCGGCATCAGCGAGTCGTCCTGGGACCGCATGATCGCGATCAACCTCAAGGGCCCGTTCCTGGTCACCCGGGAACTGGTCCCCGACATGCTCGAGGCGGGCTGGGGCCGGATCGTCAACATCTCCTCGTCGTCCGCCCAGACCGGCGCACCGGCCATGGCGCACTACGCGGCCTCCAAGGGCGGTGTCATCGGCCTCACCCGGGCGCTGGCGGTCGAGTACATCGAGCAGGGGATCACCGTCAACCACGTCCCGCCGGGGTTCATCGACACGCCCCTGGTGCGCCAGGGCCCCATCGACGTGGAGGCGGCCGCCGCCACCATGCCGATGAAGCGCGCCGGCACGCCCGAGGACGTGGCGCACGCGGTGGCCTACCTCGCGTCCGAGGAGGCCGGCTATGTGACCGGCCAGACGTTCAGCGTCAACGGCGGACGCTACCTCGTCTGATCAGCGCGCCTCCGACCACGCTGCTCGGCGACGAGCCGCGCGCGCCGTACGAGCGCCCGCCGCCGTCCGGGCAGGTGCTGCGCGGGGCCGACGCGATCGTCAGCGCCACGCCGGTACGCGCCCGGCGCCTCCCCGGCGGTGTGCGACGCCCGCTGCAGGGCGGAGGGAGGGGATCCACGCGCCGTCGGCGACGTGGCCAGTCCGCACCACATGGGGCTCGGCCGGCTCATCCGCCCGGAGAACCGGACCGACGCCACCGCACAGGCCAGGGCGGTCGCCGGGGGAGACCTCGGCCAGGACCGGCCGTGTGCCGGTTCCCTACTTCCGGACGGGCCCGGATGCGCCGTCGGGCGACCGTCGACGGTCTCGACGCCCCCGCCCCCACCCACGGAACGATCAGGAGTGATCCCCATGAAGGTTGTCGTCGACGAGGAGAAGTGCGTCGCCGCCGGACAGTGCGTGGCCGCCGCCATGGACGTGTTCGACCAGCGCGAGGAGGACGGCATCGTCGTCCTCCTCGACGAGAACCCGCCCGCCGCACTGGCCGAGGACGTGCGCAACGCCGCCGCGGTCTGCCCCGCGCTGGCGATCCGCATCGAGGAATAGACCACGAATCCCCCCACCGCTGGAGGAAAATCCATGGCCGAGTCCGACACCCGGCACGCTCCCGACGAGCAGCTCTACTTCTACCAGGACGACCGGGACGCCAAGTGCCCGTTCGCCCCGCCGCCCGGGCTGCGCGCCCTCAACGACAACGCCCCGGTCACCCGGGCGCGGATCTGGGACGGCAGCACCCCGTGGCTGGTGACCGGCCACGCCGCGCAGCGCGCCATCCTGTCCGACCCGCGGGTGAGTTCGAACGACAAGCTGTCGGGGTTCCCGTACCCGAACCGGGCCATGGCGGAGACGGCCCACCACCACCCGCTCACGATCTTCAACGCGGACGGCGCCGACCACACCCGGATCCGCCGCATGATGACCCGCCCCTTCACCCGCCCCCGGATGGAGGCGCTGCGGCCGCAGATCCAGCAGTTCACCGACGAGCTGATCGACACGATGCTCGCGGGCCCCAAGCCGGTCGACCTGGTGAACGCGCTGTCGCTGCCGCTGCCCTCCCTGATGATCTGCGCGCTGCTCGGCGTGCCGTACGAGGACCACGACTTCTTCCAGGAGCACGCCTCCTTCGCCACCCGCAGCGACAAGACCGCCGAGCAGCAGCAGACGGCGAACCAGGCCCTCGGCGGCTACCTGGCCGGACTGCTCCAGAAGAAGATGGAGGAGCCCGCCGAGGACGTCCTCTCGGACTTCGCGGCGCGGATCAAGGAGGGCGACCTCACCCTGCCCGAGGCCACCCTGCTCTCCATGATCCTGCTGATCGCCGGGCACGAGACCAGCGCGAACATGATCACGCTGGGCACGGCCCTGCTGCTGGACAACCCCGGACAGCTGGCCGCGCTGCGCGAGATCGAGGACACCCGTAACGTCGCGAACGCGGTCGACGAGATCCTGCGCTACCTGACCGTCGCGACGTTCGGACAGCGGCGCATCGCCGCCGAGGACTTCGTGTTCGAGGGCGCGGACATCAAGGCGGGAGACGGCATTGTCGTCCCGCTGCCCGCCGGCAACTGGGACCCCGAGGCCTTCCCCGAGCCGGAGAAGCTCGACCTCACCCGCAAGGCGAACCACCACCACGCCT
The DNA here is from genome assembly GCF_040630255.1 of Streptomyces sp. NPDC005820. NCBI lineage: Bacteria > Bacillati > Actinomycetota > Actinomycetes > Kitasatosporales > Streptomycetaceae > Streptomyces > Streptomyces sp. NPDC005820. The sequence goes on along the minus strand of NZ_JBEXXE010000056.1, from coordinate 67,454 downwards.
TCGGCTGGGGCATCCACCAGTGCCTCGGCCAGCAGCTCGCCCGTATCGAGCTCCAGGTCGTCTTCGGCACCCTCTACCGCCGCGTCCCGACCCTGCGTCTCGCGGTCGACCGCGACGAGCTCGCGTTCCGCCCGGCCGACGCGCTCGCCTTCGGTATCGGCGAGCTGCCCGTGACCTGGTAGTCCGCCGTCGCGCGGCGCCCCAGGCACCCCACCGGTCCCGTCCCCACGGACGGGGCCGGTTGCACCCATATCCGCATCCATATCCACACCTATATCCGCATCCGCATCCGCATCCGCAATCCGCAGGACAACAGGAGTAAGGCATGAGCGAGTTCAGCTTCGAAGGGCGCGTCGCGGTCGTCACCGGCGCGGGCCGGGGGATCGGCCGGGCCCACGCGCGCCTCCTGGCGGCGCGCGGGGCGAAGGTCGTCGTCAACGACCTCGGCGGATCCATGGAGGGCGACGGTGCGGACGCCGGCCCCGCGCAGAAGGTCGTCGACGAGATCGTCGCGGCCGGCGGCGGGGCCGTCGCCGACACCCACGACGTCTCCACGGCGGCCGGTGGAAAGGCCGTCGTCGACACCGCGATCGAGCACTTCGGCCGTATCGACGTCCTCGTCAACAACGCGGGGATCATCCGGTGGGCCGGACTGCCGGAGGTCGACGCGGAGAACCTGGAGCGCCACCTGGCGGTGCACCTCGTCGGCTCGTTCAACACGCTGCGCGCCGCCTGGCCGCACTTCGTCGAGCAGCGGTACGGCCGTGTCGTGCTGACCACCTCCAGCGGCATGTTCGGACTCGACAACAACCTGTCGTACGCGGCGGCGAAGGCGGGCACGGTCGGGCTGGCCCGGAGCGCGAAACTGGCCGGTGAACCCCATGGGATCAAGGTCAACCTGATCGCGCCGGCGGCCATGACCCGGATGGGCGGCGGTCCCGAGGAGGAGCCGGCCGAGCCGGTCGCGGGCATGCCGCACATGCCGTCGGACGCGGTGGCGCCGATGGTGGCGTACCTCGCGCACGAGAGCTGCCCGGTCAGCGGGGAGATCTACACGGCCGGCGCCGGACGCTTCGCGCGTCTCTTCATCGCCTCGACCGAGGGGTACGTCCACCGGGGCGGCCCCGTCACCGTCGAGGACGTGGCGGCGCACTGGGACGCCGTCAACGACGAGAAGGACTACTACGTGCCGACGGACCTGATGGACTGGTCGGGCGCGTTCCTGAAGCACCAGTTCGGCCCGATCGCCGATGCCGCGAACTCGTAGACGCAGAGCTGAGGCATCGCGGACCGCGGTGTCTCCACGGCGGATACGGTGATGGCCGAGGGCCGGGCGTGATGCCCGGCCCTCACGCTGTTCCCCCGCACCCACGGCCGCGACCGGGGAAAACACCCGGCGGGCGGGGCGGCGCGAACGACGCGTGACCGGTTCCGCCGCCTCGCCCTCCCCCGCCGTGGTGCGGCGGAGGAGGCGAGCGACGGAACCGGCCGACCCGTGCGAGGGGTGCCGAGGCCCCCGTGATCAGGCCGGCTGACCGACCTCGGCCTCGTCGAGGCGCTTGCCGCCGGGCACCAGGAGGACGAGCAGCGCGCCCACCGCACAGCAGCCGACGACCAGCCAGAGGCCGTTGGTGAAGCCCGGGTCGAGGTAGAACTGGATGCCGTGCATGACGGTGCCGTGCTGCGCCATCACCACGAAGGCCAGTTGGGACACGATGATCTGGGCGACGCCCTGGCCGAGGGTCTGGGCGCCGTTGGCGAGGGCCTGCTCCTCGGGGGTGACCACCTCGATGATCATGATGGGGACGATGGCGACCACGATGCCCGTGCCCAGCCCGGCGATCAGGCCCATCCCCACGATCTGCCCGGCGGAGTGGTGCAGTTGGGTGCCGATGCCGTAGCCGAGGACGGCGAGCGTGGCGCCGGCGCCCAGCAGGAGCCGGGCCTGCACACGGCGGGCGAGGAAGCCGGTGCCGACGGCCGCCAGCAGGATCGTGGCGCTGATCGGGCTGGTGACGATGGCGTTGTGGGTGCCCGACCAGCCGAGGCCCTCGGAGACGTGCGGGATGTTCGGCATCAGGACCAGCAACTGGATCACCACGCCGACGGCGTTGAGCGAGCCGGCCGCCACGGACGTGGCCAGCAGGGCCGTCCAGACCGGTCGACGCCGGGTCATGGTCAGCGGGAACAGGGGCTCGGCGACCCGGCGCTCGACCAGGACGAAGACGACCAGGACGATCAGCGATCCGACGACGAAGGCGGCGAACTCGGCGCTGTCCCAGCCCCAGTGCGAGCCTTGGCCGACCGCGTAGACGAGCCCGGTGACACCGCCGCCGAGCAGGAGCCCGCCGATCCAGTCCATCCGGCCGCCCCCCTCGCGGACCGTGCTCTCCGGTACGAAGGCGGCCACCAGGACGAAGCTGACGGCGGTGCTGATGGCCATGAACCACAGCACTCCGCGGAAGCCGTGGTGGTCCAGGAGCCATCCCGACAGGAACGGCCCGCCGAACGCGACGAGGCCGACCCCGCCCGCGAGGATGCCGTTGGCGATGCCGACCCAGCTGCGGGGGAACACATCACGGGTGAGGGCGTAGGCCAGCGGCGCGGTGGCCGCGTAGAGGCCGGCGATACCGCGTCCGATCAGGAGCGTGCGGTAGTCGGTGGCGAAGGCGGCCACCAGGTCGCCGACGAAGCCGAGCCCGATGGCCACGAGCAAGACGCGCCGCTTGCCGAAGAGGGCCGCGGCCTTGACCGCGAACGGCAGGAAGAACGTGCCCGTCAGCAGCGTCATCAGGGTGAACCAGGCGATCTCCGTGGTCCGGAAGTGGATCGCCACCTCGGCCTGGGTGATGCCGGACAACGCGGCCATCAGCGCGACGAGCTGGACGGTCCACAGCAGCGCGATGACGACGAGGACGTTGCGCCTGGTGGACAGGGGTCTCTCAGAGGCTTGCGGGGTGGTGGTCGAGGTCTGGGACAACGGTGACATCGGTGGCCTTCCGTGGAGGAGCGGTGGACCGGAGAGCGGCTCCGGTCCGCGCGGGGCGGCGGAGGTGCGCGACGAGGGCGTGGTGCGGGGTGGCCACGGGCGCGGGAACGTGCGACGTCCGCCCATTGGGGTGAGGTGCGGCTTGCGGGAAAGATAGACCCAACGGTCGGTACAATCAATGAGCTGCGCAAGAGAAGGGGCAACGGATACCGGCATATCCGACGCGGCCCCCCGCCCACCGCTGTGACCAGCACCTTCTCCGTCACCGCCGGTGAGGCGCACCGCGGCGCCCGACCGCTGTCCGTCCCGCTCAGTGGGACGGTCGAGTGTGTGCGCATCGAATCCCCCGGTGCTCGTTCGTGATCATCCCGATTTCGGGACCGAGGCAACCGGCCGCCGGTGATCGACGTCAACCAGGGTGCTCGGGGGCCACCGGACGAACGGCGCTCCCCTTCTCCTCCGCCATCGCACCGCCGCACACAATGCGCCGGCGCACCGGCGTGCACTCGGCCGTCCAGGCATCCCGCACATTCACAGCCATTCACAGACATTCGCAGACATCCAGTTGTCCGGCACACGGTCCATGACGCCTTCCCGCGCCCGGACACGTGACGGACACCCATGACCTCAAGGGGCGACATCATGCGCGCTGCGGTGAACGCACGCATCGATCTCTCGGCGATCGAGCACAACACCCGAGTACTGCGGGATGTGGCAGGGCCCGCACAGGTGATGGCCGTGGTCAAGGCCGAGGGCTACGGCCACGCTCTCGTGGAGTCGGCCCGCGCCGCCCAGGCCGGCGGCGCGACCTGGCTGGGAGCCGCGGTGATCGGCGAGGCACTGCGCCTGCGCCAGGCGGGCATCCGCGGGCCCGTGCTCGCCTGGCTGCACTCGCCCGGCGACCGCTGGGCCGAGGCCGTCGACCAGGACATCGACGTCTCCGTGGGCGCCCGGTGGACCCTGCGCGAGATCGAGGAGGCGGCGCAACAGGTCGGCAAACCGGCCCGTGTCCACCTGGAGTTCGACTCCGGAATGGGGAGGGGCGGCTGCCCGCGCGGGGAGTGGCGGGCGCTGGTCAAACTGACCCTGCGGGCCCAGCGGGCCGGCCATGTCTCGGTCGTCGGGCTCTGGTCGCACCTGGCGAGCGCCGATCTGATCGGGGCCCCGACGACCGACGCACAGGTGGACGCCTTCCGGGAGGCGCTGGAGGAGGCCGAGCGGCTCGGCGTACGGCCCGAGGTACGGCATCTGGCCAACAGCGCGGCCACCTTCCTGCACCCCAGGGCCAGGTTCGACCTCGTCCGCCCCGGCATCGCCCTGTTCGGCCTGTCGCCGCTGCCCGCGCCCTGGGAACCGGCCAGCTTCGGACTGCGCCCCGCGATGACCCTGACGGCACGACTGGCCCTGGTGAAGAAGGTCCCGCCCGGCCACGGGGTGTCGTACTCGCACGCCTATGTGACGGCCCGCGAGTCCACGCCCGGCCTCGTCCCCGTCGGCTACGCCGACGGCATCCCGCGCGGCGCCACGAACCTGTGCCAGGTGTCCGTCGCCGGACAGCGGCGCAGGATCGTCGGCCGCGTCTGCATGGACCAGTTCGTCGTCGACTTCGGGCACGACGCCTGCGACCTCGACGAAGAGGTGGTGATCTTCGGGCCCGGCGAGGACGGCGAGCCGACGATCGGCGAGTGGGCGCAGCAACTCGACACCATCCCCAACGAGATCGTCAGCCGACTCGCCCACACCCGCATCGCGCGGCAGTACGTCTGAGGAGCGCCACGACCTTGCACACCACAGGCCCCTTTCTGCTCCTCTTACTCGTCGCCGCCATCGGCGTGATCGTCCTCCTCGTGGCCCGCCTGAGACTCCATCCGTTCCTCGCGATCCTCCTCGGCGCCCTCACCTTCGGTCTCGCGGCGCGGGCGCTCGGCGCGCTCCTCGCACCGGACCGACCCGTGATCACCGACCTCACCGGGCATCTCACGAGCGGATTCGGCGACATCCTCGCCGACCTCGGCCTCGTCGTCGCCTTCGGCACGGCCATCGGCAAGATCCTCGAACGCAGCGGAGCCACCGCCACCCTGGCGCGGGCCGCGCTGCGCGCGTGCGGACGGTGGCATCCCGCCGTCGGCATGTCGGTCATGGGCTGGGCCGTGTCCCTGGCCATCTACTGCGACTCGGGCTTCGTGGTCCTGTCTCCGGTCAAACGGTCCGTCGCCCGCGACACCGGCCGCAGCCCGGTCGTCCTCGCCACCGCGCTGTCCACCGGACTCTACGCGTCCCACACCTTCGTACCGCCCGCCGCGGGCCCGGTCGCCGCCGCGGCCAACATGGGCATCGCCGGCGGCGACCTGATCTGGCTGATCCTGGTGGCGGTCCCGGTCTCCCTGGTGTCGGCCGGGGCGGGCCTGTACTGGGCGGTGCGGCGCGCCGACCGGGCCGGGGGCGGCACCTCCGTCGCCGCGCTCAAGGAACAACTGGAGCGCGAGACGGCCGACCTCACGGCACCGGACCCGGCGGCACCCCACCCACCACTGTGGCACGCCCTCGCGCCCCTCCTCGTCCCCATCGCCCTGATGGCCGCGGCAGCCGTCACCGACCTGCTGACGGACACCATGCGACCCACGGGCTGGACCGCCACCGCCCTGGGCGCCCTGCGCTTCGCCGGCGGCCCGACCGTCGCCCTGCTGATCGGCCTGCTGCTCGCCCTGGCCCTGCTACTGCCCGAGCGCGGTGAGACGATCCTGACCGACTGGCTCGGAGACTCCCTGGCCGACGCCGGACCCGTCCTCATGATCGTGGGCGCCGGCGGCGCCTTCGGCGCGGTCATCACCGCCACCCCGCTCACCGCCTGCCTCAAGTCCCTGATCCAGGGCCACCACGCGGTGGGGGGACTCGCCGCGCTCCTCGTCCTGTTCGCGGCGTCGGCCCTCATCAAGAGCGCCCAGGGCAGCTCCACGGCAGCCCTGATCATCACCACCAGCATCTTCCACCCCCTCCTGCCGACCCTGGGCCTCGACGTCTCCACCGGTCCGGTCCCGGTCGGCTCCGTCCTGGCGGTCCTGGCCATCGGCGCGGGCTCGATGGTGGTCAGCCACGTCAACGACTCCTACTTCTGGATCGTCGCCCGTCTGACCGGCATGGACCTGCCCACGGCCTACCGCGCCCAGACCCTGGGCACCCTGGTCCAGGGGACGGTGGCCCTGGCGGCCACGCTCGGACTGGCGGTGGTACTGCTGCCCTGGTAACCGGGCCCGTCGGCCACAGGCCGCCCGCGTCCGCCCCTTGCTCCGGGGCGGCGCGGGCACGCCGATGCGCTGCCCGTCACCCTGTCGCCACGCCGCGAGGCCGTGACATCGGCGCACCCTGACAGGGGACTTGACGCGGATCGCCGGGCGCGGGGCGTCGGCGCCTCTCCGATGCCGGGTTCCTCGCTAGGCTGGGCGGAGGAGGTGCCCAAGTGGCCGAAGAGGTAGGGCAGTTGCAGGACTCTGTCGAATCGACGACCGTCGTGGTGATCGGCGCAGGCCCGGCCGGGATGACCGTCGCCAACCTGCTCAGGCGCAGCGGCATCGACTGTGTCGTCCTGGAAAGCCGGTCCCGCGCGTACGTGGCACAGCGCCAGCGCGCCGGCATCGTCGAGACCAGGGCCGTCCGCATGTTCGACGACTGGGGCCTCGCCGAGCGGGTCCTGGGCGGTGTCCCGTACGACGGCATCCTGGAGTTCCGCGTCGACGGCCACCGCCACCTGGTGTCCGACAGCGACGGCTCCGACGGCCCTCCGGCGCGTCTGTGCCCCCAGCAGGTCCTCGTGCAGAAGCTCACGACGGCCTATCTGGAGGACGGCGGCGACCTGCGCTTCGAAGCCGCCGACGTCTCGCTGCACGGCCTCACCGGCGACCGCCCGACCGTCCGCTACCGCTCATCCGACGGCGCATCCCACGCGATCACCTGCGACTTCGTCGCCGGCTGCGACGGCGACCACGGCGTCAGCCGTACGGCGGTCCCCGACGGCGCCCTCACCGCGTACGCCTTCGACCACGGCATCGGCTGGCTCACCGTCCTGGCCGACGCCCCGCCCCCTGCCCACCCCCTCCTCGCCGTCAGCCCCCAGGGCTTCGCCGCCCACTTCCCCCGCGGCCCGCACGCCAGCCGCTACTACCTCCAGTGCCCACCCGACGACCACCCCGACGCCTGGACGGACACGCGCGTCTGGGACGCCCTGCGCACGCGGCTCGGTGACCGGGCCCTCACCTCCGGGCCGATCACCGAACGCGAGATCTTCCGCCTGCGCAGCCTCGTCCACGACCCCATGCACTACGGCCGTCTCTTCCTCGTCGGCGACGCGGCGCACATCGTGTCACCCATGGGCGGGAAGGGCATGAACCTCGCCCTGTACGACGCCGACGTCTTCGCCCGGGCCGTGCGGGACTCCGTCCGAGGCGGCGACGACACCGCCCTGCGCGCCTATTCGTCGCGCTGTCTGCGCCGCGTCTGGAACGACCAGGAGTTCTCCCACTGGCTCACCCGGACCCTCCACGACGCCGGCGATGCCACCGACGTCGGCCCGTTCCACCGCAACCTGGCCCGGGCCCGCCTCGACCGTCTCTTCAACTCCCCGGGCGCCGCCCGCGCCTTCGCGGACCTCATGACGGGCCTGGAAATGGCCGGGGAGGCGGTGGCTCAGGAGGTCCCGCTCCCTCCAACGGAGGCCCGCACACACCCCTGATGGTCTTGTTCCGCGCCTCCCCTACCCACCGACCGGCTCACCGAGAACGCGAGAACCCGAGAACCCGACGACCCGAGAACGAACGTCCGCGGACGCGAAGATCAACGCAGGTCCCGAACCGCCTACCGCGCGGTCTCCGCGGCGAAGGCGTCGAGCAGGGCGAAGGTGCGCGCCGGCTGTTCGAGGTGGGGCAAGTGGCCTGCCTCCGCCACCACTTCGAAGCGGGCGTTGCCGAATGACGCCGCGTACTCCTTGCCGTAGGACGGGGGCGCGATGCGGTCGCTCTCACCCCACACGACGAGGGTGGGGACGGTGACGGCCGCGAGGCGGGGGCGGAGGGCGGGGTCGTTCATGGCGGGGCCGCCGGAGTAGACGCGCAGGGTTGCCCTGTTGGCCTGGACGGCGGCGAGTCGCTCGGCCGGCATGGTCGCCGGGTCGACGTAGAAGCGCTCGGGATCGTGGTACGCGTACTCGGCGACACCCCGTGCGTCGAGGGCGAAGAAGTCCCGGACCGGTTCGCCGTCGACCTCGATGCCGACCGCGTTCATCAGAACGACCCCGCTGATCAGGCCCTCCGTGTCGGCCGTGGCCAGCTCGGCGCCGATCCAGCCGCCGAGCGACGAGCCGATCACCAGGACGTCGGTCAGGCGGCGGTCGCGCAGGAGGCGGAGATAGGCGGCGGCGAGGTCGGCCACGCGGGTGAGGCCGTCGGGGCGGGGGGTGCCGTTCCAGCCCGGGTGGGTGGGCAGCAGGGTGCGGGCGGTCCCGGCGAAGTGCTCGGCGATCGGGGCGACGGTGACGGGACCGCCGCCGCCGTGCAGCACGAGGACGGGACGGCCCTCGGCGGGGCCGGACTCGGTGAGTGTCAGGTGCGAAGTCATGACCCGCACCGTAACTAAGCATGTTTATATAAGCAAGCTTAGTCACCGTGTTAGCCTGGCCCGTATGGCCGTTGAACCGCAGATCCTCGGAAGGGCCGTGAAGGCCGCCCAGTACCGCCAGCACCGAGCGCTCGACAGCCGTCTCGCGTCCGTCGGCAGCACGCTCGCGCAGTGGGACGCGCTGCGGGCGATCGGCCGTACGCCGGGCGCCAGCGCGCGGGACCTGGCGGCGGCGACGTTCCAGAGCGAGCAGGCGTTCGGAACGCTCGCCGGACGACTGGTGGCGCAGGGGCTGGTGGACCGGCGCCCCGGGCGCGGCCGCCGTATCGAGCATCACCTCACTCCCGAGGGGAAGCGGGTGTTGAAGGCCGGTCACGCGGTGGCGGACTCGGTACTAGAGGAGTGCTTCGAGGGCCTGACGGAGCCGGAGCGAGAGGCGCTGCTGGGGCTGTTGCGGAAGATCGAGGGGCAGCCCGAGCGCTGAGCAGGACACATCCGTTGCGACAAGCGGGGGCAGTGGAGTGGGCCGGGAACGGATTCCGAGCGGAACGCTTACGCAGTACGAGTGAATGCGGTGGCTGTTCTGTTCGGGGCCGGTGGCAAGTCTTCTACGGTCTCTGGAGGTATCCGGGGGCTGCAGGGGAGGCCCCGCGGGCGGGGGACCGGTGGAAAGGCGCACCTGATGTCGGGGTTGGAGAAGTCGCCGGACGTACGCGGGGTTCGGGCGGGCCGCTGCCGTCGGACCGGGGCGCGGGCCTGGGGCGCGGTGTGCGTGGCATGTCTCGTGGGTACGGCGCTGACGCTCGACGGGCCGTGGGCGGCCGGGAGTGCGGCCGTGCGGATGGGGATTTCCGCGCCGTCCGCCGGCTGCTGGGGTTTGGCGGCCTCCCTGATGCTTCGCGCCTGGGGGACAGGCGGACGGGTCCGGACGCGTCTGCTGCTGTTGGGGGGTTCCGCGGCAGCCGGCGGTGTGTACCGGGGAGCCGTCAACCTGTTGTCGGGCCACCTTCCGGCTGCGGAACAGGACGGGCCGACGATGCTCGGTTCGATGGTGGTCACCGGAGTGACGCTGACCGTCGGCCTGGGGACGGCCGGGCTGGTGGTCGCAGCCGATGACGGTACCGGTCGGCGGGCGTTGCTGCGGCGCGTGCTCGACGGGATCGTCACGGCCGGGGCCGTGTTCATCACGGGATGGGTGCTGCTGCGGGGGGCCGGTGACGGCTGGCGGCTGCAGACCGGGATGGTCGGTGTCCTCTGGACCGCGGAAGTCGTCTTCCTCAGCTTTCTGTTCGCGCTGCGCCGGCTCGTACGGAGCGACCAGAGAGCCACGTTGTGGGTGGGGATCGCCGCGCTGTCCCTCATGCTGACCGGTGACACCCTGCGCCTGTGGACGGTCGGCCCGCACAGTCCCGAGGAGATGTCCTGTCAGCTGGTGGACGCCTGCGTCACCGCCGGGCTGCTGGTGGCCGCCGTCGGCCCTTGGGTGCCCGGCGGGGCGAGCATCCTGGGCACGGCGCAGCCGACGTTGCGGTGGGGGACGGAGGGGACGGCGGCGTACGTTCCCATGACGGTCTGCACGGCCATGACGCTGGGCTATGTGCTGGCTCCGCATGCCCGTGACCCGGTGCCGCTCGTGGTCGGCGGGACGGCCCTGCTGATCCTCTGGGCACGCCAGGCGTTCCTGCCGAACGAGCACACCGTGGACGATGCCTGACCACGGGCGAGCAGATCGGTGACGAGCGGGTCTTCCCGGCACGGGTGAACGGCGGCCGAGGACCGCTACGGACGCACCCCGTCGGAGGAGTGGTCGCGCGGTCGCCCGGCCGCCGCCGGTGCCCGCACCCGGTGGGGACCCCCGGCCCGGGCGGTCACGAGAACGCCAGGCCCTCGTCATCGCGCGGGCCGTCTACTTCGGTGCCAACGTCCTCATCCTCGACGAGCCGACCGCCGCGCTCGGCGTGAAGGAGGCCGCGCACGTCCTGCGGATCGTCATGCAGGCCCGCGCCAAGGGTGTGGCGGGGTCATCCCGGTCACCCACAACGTGCGGCACGCCATGATGGTCGGCGACCACTGCGCCGTCCTGATCCGCGGCCAGAAGGCCGACGACTTCAGCAAGGGCGAACGAACCCGTGAGGAGATCACCGACCTGATGGCCGGCGGTGAGGCCATGGCCGAGCTCGAGGCCGAGCTGGAACAACTCCAGGCCGACGCCTGACCCCGCCCCGAGCGCCGGCAGGCAGGGCATCGCCACCCACGTGTGGCGGCGATGCCCCGCGGGCTGGGGGCTGATCGGCCGGGCGCCTGGCACTCCGTCAGGAGGCGGTGACGGCTGTCCCGTATGTCCTCCGGACGCGACCGTCAGCGCGGCTCCGCCGTCGGTCAGGTGGAGGGGTGATCAGGCGCGGGCGTCCTCGATGACGACGCGTCGCACTGTGCGCAGCGTCGCCTCGAGACTGTCCATATCGGTCGAGCCGAGAGCGAGGCGGAGCGCCTGTGGGGTGTGCTTCGTGGTGGTGAAGGGCTCCGCCGTGCTGACCGAGATGTGTTGGCGCGCGAGGGTGGCGGTCAGGCGATCGGCGCGTGCGTCGTCGGGCAGCGTCAGCCAGGTGAAGTACGAGGAGGGGTGGCTGATCAGGGACAGGCCCGCCAGTTCCCGTCGGGCGAGCGCCTGACGGGCCCGGGCGTCGTCCCGCTTCTGCGCCTCCAAGTGGTCCACCGTGCCGTCCTCGAGCCAGCGGCAGGCGATCGCGGCGGTGAGGGCCGGGGTGTTCCAGATGGTCGCCCGAATCGCGCGTTCGAGCGACGGCACCCTGGACGGCGGGGCGACGACGAAGCCGACCCGGAGGCCCGTGGCGACGCTCTTGGACAGCCCCGAGACGTACACGGTGATGTCCGGTGCACGCGCAGCCAGCGGCGGTGGAGGGTCCTCGACCAGGTACGCGTATGCGGCGTCCTCGATGATGAGCGGACCGTGTCGCCGAGCGATCTCGATCAGACGGGTGCGGTCGGCCGCCGACATGACCCAGCCCAGAGGGTTGTGCAAGGTGGGCATCGTGTAGATCGCGCGCACAGGGCGGGTCGCGCACAGCTGCTCGAAGGCATCGAGATCCGGGCCGTCGGCCGTGGTGGGCAGGGGCTCCAGATCGAGATGAAAGGCATGCGCGAGCACCTTGAACCCGGGGTAGGTGAGCGCGTCGACCGCGACGACGTCGCCGGCGTTGAGCGCGGCCATGACGGTGATGGCCAGGCCGTGCTGCGCACCGTTGACGATGAGGACCTGATCCGCGGCAGGAGCGATTCCTCGACGCCTCAGGTGCCGCGCTATCGAGGCTCGGTCCTGGGAACGCCCTCGATGGGGCTGGTAGCGCAGCAGCGACTCCAGCTCACCGGAGGTGGCCACCTCGCGCAGGGCGTGCCGTAGGAGATCGGCTTGGCCGGGCAGGGACGGATAGTTGAAGCCGAGGTCGACGGCATCGGTGGCGATGGCTTGTTGATCGATGCCGTGACCGGCGGGAACCGCGATGTCACGCACGAACGTACCGCGGCCCTGTTCCCGGCTCACCAGGCCCATCGCCTCCAGCTCGGCGTACACCCGGGTCGCGGTCACCACGGCGATGCCCTCACGCGCGGCGAGCCCGCGGTGGGTCGGCAGCCGCACGCCCGCGGCGAGCCGACCTGACCGGATCTCGGATGCGAGCGCGTCGACCAGGATTTTGTACCGCGGAGCTGCCACACCGCATTGTATCCATGACAATTCTTTGACTGTCCTGTTCGCGGGTCCTTACCGTCGAGCCCCACTCATCCGGAAGGACAGCCGCCGTGCACATCGCCATCCTCACCTTCGAGGGCTACAACGAGCTCGACTCACTGATCGCGCTCGGTGTGCTCAACCGCATCAGGACCGACGACTGGCGCGTCACCATCGCCACCCCCGGCCCCAGAGTGACGTCGATGAACGGGGTCACCGTGGAACAGATGTCGACCCTCGAGGAGGCGTGCGCAGCCGACGCCGTCATCGTCGGTAGCGGCATCGCCACCCGCGAGGTCGTCGAAGACCAGGCGATCATGAACGTCCTGCGCGGCCTGGACCCCTCGCGGCAGCTCATCGCCGCGCAGTGCTCCGGCGCGCTCGTCCTGGCCAGGCTCGGCCTGCTCAACGACATCCCCGCCTGCACCGACCTCACCACCAAGCCCTGGGTCATCGCGGCCGGCGTCGAGGTCCTCAACCAGCCCTTCTACGCCAGGGACAACATCGCCACCGCCGGCGGCTGCCTCGCCTCGCACTACCTCGCCGCCTGGATCATCGCCCGCCTCGAGGGCAACGACGCCGCCGAAAGCGCGCTGCACTATGTCGCCCCGGTCGGCGAGAAGGAGGAATACATCGAGCGCGCGTGGCGCAACATCACCCCCTACCTGCCCGCTCCCGCCCCGGCGCTCATCTGACCCTGCCGCCGCCCGTTCCCCTTCCCCTCCCTACGTAAAGGATTACGTACTTCTGCCGATGGATCGGGGACTGTGCGTTGCGAGGGTGGTGGCCCGTTGGCGTGGACGGGCCGGTACTCGGAGGAGCGAACGTGGGGTTGTCCCGGACAGGTAAGGGCATGCGTGCGGGGACATGGGTGACGGGCGCGGTGCTCGTCCTCGGCGCACTGGCCGGGTGCGGCGGCGAGGAGGGGAAGACGTCCACCGATGCCGCAGGCACGCCGGCCGCGACTGCCGCACGGACGGACGGGCCGGGCGACTACCGTGCACCGACGGACCTCTGTCCGAAGGTCGACTTCGGTCCGCTGACTGCCGCCGTCGCGCCGGCGGACGGTTCGCCGAAGGGACAGCGGACCGGCTCCGATCCGGCGACGGGCAGCGGTGCGGCCTGCCTGCAGGGCTTCGGGGCGGCCGGGGCGAAGACGGAGGGGCGTTCCGTCGTCTACTGCACGGCATGGAAGAACGTGGCCACCGCGATCAAGCAGTACAAGTACGTGCTGTCCACGGCGCGGAACGAGGCCCGGGGCCAAGTGGCGCAGATAGCGGACCTCGGCGACGGGGCCTTCCGCTACGAGAGCCTCAAGGAGGCCGCAGTGTTCCGTGACGACCTCCGACTGTTGGTCCGCGCCAGCAACATGGAGTGCGAGGTCCAGATGCAGAGCTTGAGCTCTCTGACGGCTCAACAGGTCACGGCGGCCTGGCCGGCCATGGAGGAGACCGCGCGGGCGCTGTTGCCCAGGCTGCGTTCCTGACCGGCGGCGGAACGGACGGCCCAGCGATGAGCCCGGGTGACGGTCCTTGTCCCACCAGCGACTCGAAGCTCCCGCTCAGGATCTTGAACATCATGACGCCAAGTCACGCAGCCGGACATGCGTTCGGTATGTTCGGGCCTCGGAGAGACCGATGACAGGGAGACAACGAGGATGCAGCCGGACGTCTCCGAGGTGTATCAGTCCGCCGCCGGCCGCTTGACCGGACCGGACATCGGCGTACACCGCACTGCGTTGCGGGAGTTGGAGGGACTGGCCCGGGCGCATCCCGCGCAGCGGCGACCCGTGGCCGACGCCGTGTGCCGCTACCTGCGTGGCCCGGACGGGCAAGCTGTTGACAGTTCCGTGGACCTACGGGCGGCGGCAGCCGCGACACTCGCCGCCCTGGCGCGCCGACATCCGGTCATGGACCAGGTCCCGGCCGGTGCCACGGCCGATGCCGGGTGCGGTGCCGACTGCGAGGACTGCCTCGACATCGACCTGACCGGCGCGGTACTGCCGGACGTCGACTTCAACGGCTGCCGTTTCGGCCGGGCCCGCTTCGCGGACGCCCACTTCCGTGGCGCGTGCGTGTTCGACGGCGCCCGCTTCACCAGGGAGGCGCTGTTCGAAAGGGCGGTCTTCGAGCACGACGCGCGCTTCGCGGGTGCCCGGTTCGGTGACACGGCTGTGTTCGGGCGTACCAGGTTCCGGGCGGACGCCGACTTCTCGGGCGCCCGCTTCCGGGGGATCGCCTGGTTCGGCCGGGGCGAGGAGACGCTTCCCGAGGACGATCCGGCATGGGAGCAGGTCGAGGCATGGCGTCCCGTGGCCTGGGACGAACTCAACGAGGACGACCCGCTCTGGCCCCTGGCCGTACTGGAGGACGACTACCAGAGCTGGGAGGAAGGCGGCGACGGGGCCCGTTTCAACGGCCGGGTGTCGTTCACTCACGCCCGGTTCGAGATGGCCGCCTGGTTCTGGAAGGCGCGCTTCGGCGGCGAGGCGCTGTTCCACCGGGCCGTCTTCGGTGGACGGGTCCATCTCGTGCAGCCCGCAGCCGACCTCACCGGCGCCACGCTCTCCCACACCGCCCATGCCGAAGAACAGGTCTGGCCCCTCGGCTGGACCGCGGCCACGCCGGGCACCGAAGACGGGAGCAGCGAGCGCCTGATCCCCGACGAGTCCGTCGCGCCGTACCACGGCCAGCTCGCCGACCCCGACCCCGAGGTCCGCCTCGCCGGCCTGCGCATCCTCGGCGAACTCGGGGACGCAGAGCCCGAGCTCAGACAGCGTGTGGTGGACACCGTCTGCGCGTATCTGCGGATTCCGCCGGCTTTCGACGTCACCGCCGACGTCTTCGCGCTCACCCCCTCCCAGTTCGGCGAAGCACGAACGCGGCGGGACGCCCAGCGGCTGCTCGCCGACCGCACGCGCCCCTCCGCCAACCGGCCGATCTGGGAGGACATACGTCTACCGCTCTCCGGAGCCGCACTCGTCGACTTCGACGCGAGCGGATGCCGCCTGGCGCACGGGGACTTCACCGGTACGCAGTTCCACGGGAGCACGACGTTCGCGGGCGCATCGTTCGGCGATGTGTCGTTCAGCCTGCCGTACGCGCGCGACGGACGCGCCTCCTTCCACGGCCCCGCCGACTTCTCCGACGCCCGACTCTCCCACTGGATGCTGCGGCACTGCCTTTTCCACGCAGACGACTCGGTACGCGCGACCGGAACCACCCAGGACCTGGTCCGGATGCTGTTGGGAGCCAGGGGCACCTCGGCCCCCGCCGGCATCACCACCGCATTCCGGAAGGCACTGCTGACAGCCGGCTCGGAAACCCCCGACAATCTCGCCTGCGTCCGGCACCTGGAGTACGGCACGGTGCCAGGACCCTCCTACGCCCCTGAGCGCGAGACATCCGGGCTGAAGATCACCGGCACCGACATCCTCGTCTCCGACGTGGCACGGCGTATCGAGGACACCCCCATCCCGGCCTCCGTCGCCGAAGGCTTTCCCGAACTCACCACCGAGCAATGGTCCGCCGCCACCCGTGTCATCACCCTCCTCCTGAGCGCACTCGAAGCGGACTGACCCAGGTTGGACGCGCCCTGTTCTGGGACCGGTTTCCGCTTGTTGGTGGCGATCCGGCGTCTCCTCGTTCCCCTCTGGTTGCGGGGTGACAGGGCGGACAACTACTGTCCGGGCAGTAAACGTTTCCTATCCTTGGTCTCCATCCCTGCCCGTCGTCTCCCTCGTCCCCACGGAGTCCGCCGTCATGTCAACCGCGTACCTGCGCTGGGGTACCCGCGACCTGTCCCTGCTGCTCTGCCACGAACCCGCGGGCCCCGTACGGCTGCTGGCGGTGGGGCAGGCCGCCGGACTGCCCGATCCCGTGCGTGATCCCGAATCGTGTGCCCGCCTTGCGCGGTGCGCTCTGCCTCTGGTCGAGGTCCAGGCCGCGGGCGGCGGGCGGGTCGGTACGTCGGGCAAGCGGCACGTGGACGGCGCCGCCGCGCAGGCCCTGCGTTACGCCGGACACGAGGAGGTCCGTGAGCGGGCGGCGGGCGGGTGCGGCGGGGATCTGCTGACTCTGCGGGTGCACCTGGCCGACGAGAGCACCGGGCTGCGGGTCACGGCCGTGTGCAGGGTGCGCGAGGGGCTGCCGGTCCTGCGGGCCGAAGCTCAGGTGAAGAACACCGGCGACGCCCCCCTCACCCTGGAGTACGTCTCCTCCTTCGCCCTCTCCCACCTCGCCCGCGAGCTCGGCGACGGCCGGCGCTGGGAGGACGGCCTCGCCCTCTGGACGGCGGCCAACCCGTGGAGCGGTGAGTTCCGCTGGTCCAGGGCCACTCTCGCCGAACGGGGCCTGTACGACGTGGGCATGGTGGCGTTCGGCCAGACCGGCTCCAAGAACCGCGTCGCCCTGACCAGCACGGGCTCCTGGTCGTCCTCCGAGTACCTGCCCATGGGCTGTCTGGAGGGGACCGGCACCGGCCGTGCCCTGCTGTGGCAGATCGAGCACAACGGCTCCTGGCACGCCGAACTCGGCGACCGCTTCGGTGATGTGTACCTGGCCCTTTCGGGTCCCACGGACCGCGAGCACCAGTGGCGCCGCCGGCTCGCCCCGGGGGAGTCCTTCCACACGGTCCCGGCTGCCGTCGCGTTCGTCGCGTCGGGCGGGTTCGAGGCCGCCCTCGCCGCGATGACTCGCCACCGCCGTGCCACCAGGCGGCCGCATCCGGACCACGAGGGCCTGCCGGTGGTGTTCAACGATTTCATGAACAGCCTGATGGGCGAGCCGAGCACCGGGGCGCTGCTGCCGCTGGTCGACGCCGCTGCGGCGGCGGGCGCCGAGGTGTTCTGTGTCGACGCCGGCTGGTTCGACGACGGGCCGCCCGGTGTCGTGGGCCCCGGCGGGGTGCCGGGCTGGTGGGACGCGCCGGGGGAGTGGGAGGAGTCGGCCCGGCGGTTCCCGGGCGGGCTGAAGGAGGTGCTCGGCCGGATCGGCGCGGCGGGCATGGTGCCCGGCCTGTGGCTCGAACCCGAGGTCGTCGGTGTACGCAGCGCGGTCGCCGCCGCCCTCCCGGACGAGGCGTTCTTCCGCAGGGACGGCGTACGGCTCGCGGAGTGGGGCCGCCATCAGCTCGACCTGCGTCACCCGGCCGCCCGCGGCCACCTCGACGTGGTGGTGGACCGTCTGGTGGGCGAGTACGGCGTCGGCTATCTCAAGCTGGACTACAACATCGACATCGGCCCCGGCACCGACGGCCCCGACCCCGGCGCGGGACCGGGCGACGGTCTCCTCGGCCACAACCGGGCCTACCTCGACTGGCTCGACGCGCTTCTCGACCGGCATCCTGCGCTGGTCGTGGAGAGCTGCGCGGCCGGCGGCAGCCGCACCGACCACGCGATCCTGTCCCGGCTGCCCATCCACTCCGTCACCGACCAGCAGGACTTCCGCCTCCTCCCCGCCATCGCGGCGGCCGCGCCCACCGCGGTCACTCCGGAGCAGGGCGCGATCTGGGCGTATCCGCTGCCGGAGCACACCGACGCGGAACTCGGCATGGTGATGGTCTCGGCGCTGCTCGGCCGGATCCACCTCAGCGGTCGCCCCGACCTGCTGACCCCGGATCAGGCGGAGGTGGTGCGGCGGGCGGTGGACACGTACAAGACCTACCGCCACCTGCTGCCGGGCACCCGGCCGCACTGGCCGCTGGGCCTGCCCGGCTGGCGCGACGGCTGGCTGGCCCTGGCCCTGAGCACCGACGGCGGCACGACCCTGCTGGCCCTGTGGCGGCGCGACGGCGCACCGGAGACGGTCGCCCTCCCGCTGCCCTGGGTCGCCGAGGCCGGCGGGCCGCGGACGCTGTTCACGGCGGGGCCGGCGCCGTCGTACGAGTGGGACGGCCGGGACCGGGTCCTACGGGTGGGGCTTGCGGCCGAGCGGTCGGCGGTGCTGGTCGCCTTCGGCGACGAGGCCGGCTGACAGTGACGCGCGCTGCCGACGGCGGCGCGGGCCCACGACAGCGACGCGGGCGGCACCGCCTCCGTCAGAGTCTGCGCAGTACCACGGTCGTGCCGGGCCGCACGCGCAGCTGGGCGTTGCCGCTCACCCCGGCCCCGGTGGCCAGGTTCACGGAGGCCCCGAAGCCCTTGGTGGTGAGGGTGTGGTCGCGGTCCGAGGTGGTGTTCATGGCGATCAGGTACGGGCCGTACGCGCACCGGTAGAAGGAGGCGCGTCCGGCGTACGGGCTCTCGGTGCCCACGGGGAGGTCGGGTGCGTCGGCGGGTGCCTTGGCCAGCGGCAGGACCTGGCCGGCGAACGCCTGGTGCAGGGTGTCGCCGGGCGGCGGGAAGCCGCCGTCGGGGATGTTCAGGTCGCCCACGCCGAACTCGGAGTTGACCCAGTCGCGCTCGGCGTGTGCACGGCCGTCGGGGATGTACTTGACGTCCTGCCACACGGTCGCCGAGTGCTCGATGCCGTCGGCGCCGATGAGGTGTACGCGGGCGAGGCGGTTGACGCCCCAGCGGGCCCGCCAGTACAGCGAGGCGTAGAGGATCTCGTCCCCGTGCTCGACGGCGACGAGGCCGTTCTCCTCGTCGCTGAAGACGAGGTCGGGCTGCCCCGGGGTCATGGGCAGCAGGGCCCCGCTGCCGGTGGCGCCGCTGATGTAGGCGTAGTCGCCGGCGGTGGAGAGCAGGTTCGTCGACCACACCTGACCGGCCCCGTCCCTTCGAATGCGGCTACCGCTTCCCGACGGTGTAGGTCAGGTGGGTCACCCGGGAAGATGCCTCCGCGCGGGTCTGGTCGAGGGCCAGGCGGACGGGGTCCACGCGGTCGAACAGGCGGATGCCGGTGCCGAACAGTACGGGCGCGACGGTAATCGAGAACTCGTCGATCAGGCCGCTGTCCAGGTACTCCTGGATCGTCTCCGCACCACCCGCGATGCGGACGTCGCGGTCGCCGGCGGCCTCGCGGGCCTGGTCCAGTGCGCTGGAGATGCCGTCGTTGACGAAGTGGAAGGTGGTGCCGCCCGGCCGCTCCCACGGGTCACGCTCGGTGTGGGTGACCACGAACACCGGGGTGTGAAACGGCGCCTCCTCCGGCCACGCCAGCTCGCCGGCGTCGAACATGCGCTTGCCCATGACGCTCGCGCCGGTGCGCTCGTATGTCGCCCGTACGATGTCGTTGTCGAGCCCCTCCTCGCCGCCCTCGCCGAGCTTGAGGTTCTCCCGGAACCACCGCTGCGGGAACACCCACGCCTGAAGCTCCGACCACTTCGCCATCCAGCGCCGGACCCTCGGGTCGTTCTGACCTTCGGGCGAGAAGACGTCCTCGACGGGCACGGCCTCCGGCGCCATGAAGCCGTCGAGCGACATCGTCACACTGAAGAACACCTTCCCGGCCATCAGCTCTTCGCCTCCTTCGGTGTGGCGTCGAGGGCGGTCCCGTTCCCGGTGAGTTCGGCGACGTAGGCCGCCAGGTTGCGCAGTGTCTGCTCGCCGCCCTCGATCGCGTGGTACTTCTCCACCGCCTCCTCACGGAGCTCCTTGGTGGGGAACACCGTGCGCATCACGATCCGGGTATCCTCCCCGGCCGGCTCGAAGGTCAGGACCGACTCGAAGGCGTTGGGGTCCTCGCGGGACTCGCCGTGCACCAGCGCGATCCGCTCCGGCGGGACGATCTCGGTCCAGGTGATCCACTCCTGGTAGTCGGTCCCGTCCGGCCCGTGCATCACGAAGTCCCAGACCCCGCCCGCGCGGAACTCGAAGGACCGCGTCGTGGTGGTGAACCCTTCCGGTCCCCACCATCGCGACAGGTGCCGGACCTGCGTGAACGCTGCGAACACCAGCTCCCGTGGGGCGCCGATGGCCCGGGAGATCATGATCTCGCGGTCCGCGGTCGTGGGGTCGGGCGCGCCGCCGCTACTGGTCGTCGTCATCGGTGGTTCCTCCTGCCGTGCCCTGTTTCAGATCTCGCACGTACTCGTCCAGTCGGTCGAAGGTCTCGTTCCAGAACCGTTCGAAGCCGCCCACCCACTCGTGGATCGGCCGGAGCCCGCGGGCGTCCAGGCCGTACAGCCGCTGCCTGCCCGCCCCGCGGACCTGCACCAGCCCGACCTCGCGGAGCACCCGCAGGTGCTTGGACGCCTGCGGCTGGGTCATCCCCAGGTCCCGCGCCAGTTCGGTCACGGGCCGTTCGCCGCCCCGCAGCAGTACCAGGATCTCCCGCCGCTGCGGCTCGGCGATCGCGTTGAACGTGTCCGAGGTCGTCGCCGCTCGTGCCATGGCGCCATCATATGCCTATATCGGCATGCGTCAACGTCCGTGTGACCACCGACCGGCTCGGGCCGATCCGGCTCGCAGGGCAGATCCCGAACCCGAGGGCGGGAGGGGCACACCGACCGGTGGACGAACCGGGACCCGGCCACCGGACCAAGAGGCCCTTGATGGCCGACGAGGCAGGGCCCCTTGCACCGCACCATCGCTACGGGTCGCGAGGGCCGGACCTGCCCGGCAATGGTGCGTCGACCTACGCCTGGCTCGAACGGAGGCCCACCGCCCGACGGAGCGCATCGCGGCACGCCCGGATGGCGGGGTGTCGGCTGCTGCCCTGCCGTACGACGGTGAAGATACGGCGTATGCGCCGGCCGCGGGGGAGTTGGCGCAGGGGGACGGTCGGGGGCAGTCCGCTCCAGACGAGCTCGGGGAGGAAGGCCGCGGCGTGTTGCTGCTCGACGAGGCGCTGGTGGAGCAGCAGGTCGGTGGTCTCGAACCGTACGTCGGGTTCGAAGCCGGCGTCGCGGCACAGGGTCATGGCCCAGTGCCGGGCGGCTGTGCCTTCGGGTTCCATCACCCAGGGGTGGCCGGCGAGGGAGCGCAGCGCCGCCGTCGGGCCTTCGGTGTCCCCTGCGCCGACCGACATCGGCAGGGCGAGGTGCAGGGGGTCGTCGAGTAGGTCCTCCTGTTCGAGTTCGGCGAGCCGCGGCTTGGGGTTGCCGGGATACTCCTCGGCGAGGACGAGGTCGAAGTCGCGGGCCTGCAGGGCGGGCAGGGCCTTCTCCGGTTCCATGTGCGTGACATGGACGCGCAGATGCGGATGCCGGTCGCGCAGCAGGCCGAGCGCGGCCGGGACGAGGGCCAGGGCGGCGGTCTGGAACGAGGTGATGCGCAGGGTGCCCGTCAGCTCGGTCAGGGAGGTGGCGATGTCGGCCTCCGCGCGTTCCAGGCGTTCGAGGATCGCCTCGGTGTGGGCGACGAGGATCTCGGCCTGCGCCGTCAGCCTCACCCGCCGCCCGACCGGTTCGAGGAGCGGTACGCCGACTTCGGCTTCCAGCTGGGAGAGCTGCTGGGAGACGGAGGAGGGGGCGTAGGAGAGGGCTGTGGCGACGGCCGCCAGGGTGCCGCGGTGCTTGAGCTCACGCAGCAGGCGCAGTCGGTGCAGATCGAACATCGCCGGATCACTTTCCTCGCCGTCCTGAACCGAGACTCCAATGATCGGTTTTTCCGATGAGTATAGGTCGAAAACATTCGCTGGACCGATCCCATGTATCCAGCGGACCCTGATCGTGTGTCCGACAACGCTTCCTCCTCCCGCCTGCTGCCGTGGTGCGCACGACCCGATGCCCGCGCCTGGCGATGTGAACCCGCGCCCTCCGATGTGCGGGCCTTCCACTCCTCGCTGCCCGACTACGCGCCCACCCCCCTGACCGAACTCCCTTCGCTCGCGGCGGAGTTCGGGGTCGGCCGGGTCTTCGTCAAGGACGAGTCGTGCCGTCTGGGGCTGCCCGCGTTCAAGGCGCTGGGTGCGTCCTGGGCGGTCCACCGCATCCTTGCCGAGCGCGCCGCGAGCGGCGCGGACCACAGCCCGATCACCCTGGTGACCGCCACCGACGGCAACCACGGCCGCGCGGTGGCCCGCATGGCACACCGTCTCGGCCAGGACGCCCACGTGTTCGTCCCCCAGGGGGTGCATCCGCAGGCGGTGGCGGCCATCGTCGCCGAACAGGCCGAGGTCACCGAGGTCCCGGGGTCGTACGACGAGGCCGTGCGCCTGGCGGCCGAGGCGGCCGCCACGCCGGACGCGGTCCTGGTCCAGGACACCGCATGGCCGGGGTACGAGCAGATTCCCGGATGGATCGTCGAGGGTTACTCCACGCTCTGCGCCGAGATCGACGAGCAACTGGCGACCGCAGGCGCCGTCGAAGGCGCCGAGCTCGTCGCCATACCGGTCGGCGTGGGGTCCTTGGCCCAGGCCGTGGTCACCCACTACCGCAGCCGCCCCTCGGGACAAGCCCCGGCGCTGCTGTCGGTGGAACCGGAGGCCGCGCCCTGCGTCCTGGAAAGCCTCACCCTCGACGAGCCCGTCAGTGTCACCACGAGCGAGACCGCCATGGCCGGGCTGAACTGCGGCACCCCGTCCAGCATCGCCTGGCCCCACCTGCGCGGCGGTCTGGACGCCGCCGTCGCCGTCACGGACGCCGACAGCGCCCGCGCGGCCACCGACCTCGCCGCTCTCGGTGTCTCCTCGGGCCCCTGCGGGGCGGCGACGCTCGCGGGTCTGCGTGCGGCGCTCACCGGAAACGGAGCCGACGAACGCCGTACGGCACTGGGACTCGGGCCGTCCTCGGCGGTCGTACTGCTGAGCACCGAGGGCACCGCGGCCAACCCGCACTCCACCACCGACCACCTAGCGAACGACCACTCACCACTGGCTACCGACCACTGACCACTCACCACTGACTACCGACCACTGACCACTGACTACCGACCACCGACGACTGACCACTTACTACCGACCACCTACCGAACGACCACCGATCACTTGACCACCGACCACACGACACCGGAAAGCCCTCTGCCTTGAGCCACCGTCCCTTCATGACCCCACCTCCGACCCGATCGAGCGGGTCGATCAGCAGGAGGCCGGCGGAATGCTGACCCACCTCGTGGCCGCGATCGGTGTCCTCGGCCTGCTGACCATCGTGCCCGGCCCGGACATGGCCGTGGTGACCCGACGTGCGCTCGTGGCCGGACGCGCCGCCGCGCTGCACACCATCGGCGGGATCGCGACGGGGCTCCTGCTCTGGGGAGCGCTGACGGTGGCCGGCCTCGCGGCCGTACTCGCCGCCTACACAGCCGTCAAGCTCCTCGGCGCCGGTTACCTGGTGTTCCTGGGCGCGCAGGCTCTGTGGCAGCACCGCCCCGCCGCATCCACCGTCTCGACGCAGGCCGCTCCTGCCGGGAGCCCGTGGCGGACGGGCCTGGTCAGCAACGTCCTCAACCCGAAGATCGCCGTCTCCTACACCGGGCTGCTGCCCACGGCCTGGGCCATGACGCTCCTCGTCCTGCTCCACACCACCCTCACCCTCGCCTGGCTGGGCGGCTATGTGCTCCTGCTGACCAAGGCCGGGCCGGTGCTCCAGAGGCCGCGGATCCACCGTGCGCTCGGCCGGACCACAGGGATCACGCTGATCGGCGTCGGCCTCGCGGTCGCCACCGCTTCCGGCTGAAGAGCAACCACCACCCACCCCTTCAAACACCTTTTCGGGAGACAGGTCATGACGAGCTCCACCCCCGACAAGATCACTGTCAACGGCGACCGCCTGTGGCAGTCCCTGATGGAACTCGCCGAGATCGGCGCGTACGACGACGAGCGCACCGGACTGCGCGGCGTCGACCGCCTCGCGCTCACCGACGCCGACGCGGCCGGCCGCCGCCAGGTCATCGCGTGGATGGAACAGGCCGGGCTCGCCGTCCGCATCGACCGCATGGGCAACATCTACGGCCGCCGCGAGGGCACCGACCCCACCGCGGCCCCCGTCCTGACCGGCTCGCACATCGACAGCGTCGCCACGGCCGGCGCCTTCGACGGCTGCCTCGGCGTCCTGGGAGGCATCGAGGCCGTACGGACCCTGAACGAGCGCGGCATCCGCACCCGCCGCCCCGTCGAGGTCGGCATCTTCACCGAGGAGGAGGGCGTCCGCTTCGGCACCGACATGCTCGGCAGCGCCGTGGCCGCCGGCCGGCTCACCCTGGAGTACGCCCACGCCCTGACCGACAGGGACGGCCTCACCCTCGGCGGCGAACTCGCCCGCACCGGCTTCGACGGCCCGGCGGACGTCCGTCTCGCTCCGCCCCACGCCTACGTCGAGTGCCACATCGAACAGGGCCCCGTCCTCGCCGAGCACGACCTCCCGGTCGGCGTGGTCACCGGCGTACAGGGAATCTCCTGGCAGGAGATCACCGTCCACGGCCGTGCCGCGCACGCCGGGACCACCCCCACCCACCTGCGGGCCGACGCGGGCCTCGCCGCCGCGCAGATCATCGTCCACCTGCGTGCGCTGGTCGACTCCGGTGACTACGGCGACCTGCGCGCCACCGTCGGTCATCTGATCGTCCACCCGGACCTGACCAACATCGTCCCGGCCCGTGCCGAACTGACCGTCGACCTCCGCAACCCCGACGACACGCAGATGGCGCGGGCAGAGGAGGCCCTGGCCGTGTTCCTGCGCGATCTGGAGGACAGTCAGCCGGGCCTGTCGCTGACCACACGGCGGCTGGCCAAGACCGCCTACGTCCCCTTCGACGAGGGCGTGCAGAAGGTCATCGCACAGGCCGCCGACGACCACGGCCTGGAGCACATGTCCCTGCTCTCCGGCGCCGGGCACGACGCCCAGGAGATCGCCGCGCTCTGCCCGACCGCCATGATCTTCGTACGCGGCGAGTACGACGGCATCAGCCACAACCCTCGTGAGTACTCCACCCCCGAGGCCTGCGCCCACGGCGTCGACGTCCTCGCCACCACCCTCCTGCGCCTGGCCGACCAGGACTAGCACCGTCCCCCCCGTGCCGTCCCCGCCACCCCGCCCCTGATCTCACGGGGCGGTGTCACACTTCGGAAGGCCCTCATGCTCCCCGAGACTGCCTCGACCCCAGCGGCCGCAGAGCCCCTGGACGCCGACCCCACCGCTCTGCTGGCCAGGCTGATCGCCATCGACTCCGTCAACCCGGACCTGGTTCCCGGCGGAGCCGGCGAGACCGTCATCGCCGACTTCTGCGGCCAATGGCTGGCCGCCCGCGGCTTCGAGGTCCACAGCCTGGAGAGGCGCCCCGGTCGGCCCTCGCTCGTCGCGATCGCCCGCGGCACCGGCGGAGGCCGCTCCCTCATGCTCAACGGCCACCTCGACACCGTCAGTCTCGCCGACTACGACGGCGACCCGCTCGACCCGCAGATCCGCGACGGCAGGATGTACGGCCGCGGCACCTTCGACATGAAGGGCGGCATCGCGGCCATGATGGTCGCCGCCGCCCGCGCCACCGCCCGCGGGCCCCTGCGCGGCGACGTCCTCCTCGCCTGCGTCGCCGACGAGGAGCACGGCAGCTCCGGCACCGAGGAGGTGCTGGAGTCCTTCACCGCCGACGCGGCGATCGTCACCGAGCCGAGCCACCTCGAAGTCACCCTCGCCCACAAGGGTTTCGTCTGGTTCGACGTGCGGATCGACGGCCGCGCCGCCCACGGCTCGCGGCCCGACCTCGGTATCGACGCCATCGCCAAGGCCGGCCACTTCCTGGTCGCCCTGGAGAAGCTGGGCCGACGCCTCGCGCAGGGCCCGGCACACCCACTCCTGGGCACCGGAACCGTGCACGCCTCCGTCATCCACGGCGGCGAGGAAGCCTCCACCTACCCCGCGCACTGCCGCGTCACCCTGGAGCGCCGCACCGTCCCCGGCGAGAGCCCCGACAGCGTCGAACGCGAACTGACCGCCGTACTCGACCACCTCACCGCCACGGTCCCCGACTTCCACTACGACCTGACCCGTGGCCTGCACCGCGAGCCCTTCGAGGCCGACCCCGAGGCACCCGTCGTCCGCACGCTCACCCACCACGCCGAGCAGGCCCTCGGCCACCCACCCGTGGTGCGCGCCGAGCCGTTCTGGACCGACTGCGCCCTCCTGGACCGCGCCGGCATCCCCTGTCTGCTCTTCGGCGTCGACGGCGAAGGCGCGCACGCGGACACCGAATACGTCGACCTCGCCTCCCTGGACCGCCTCACCGACATCCTCACCGCCACCCTCACCGACTTCTGTTCCTGAAGCCCGCGGCCGGACCCGGAGGGACCCGGGCCCGGTACGAAACGAAAGGTGCACCACCATGACCGCCTGACCGCCTGACCGCCTGCTACGCCGGAGCGGGCGTCGTCGTCTTGTTCATCAGGCGGGCCCTGGGCGAACTGCGGCTGGGCCTGGGCCGGTCCCGGTGATCCCGCCGGCGCCGCTTGCGCGGCAGAAGAATCCGGCCACCGGAGGCTCAAGGGGCGACATGAGGGCGCACAGGGCACACGTCAAGGGGGAAGCTACGAAGGGGCCCTCTCGCCGCGGTGGCCGGCGACCACGGTGATGACGGCCCGGCGTCAGTCCGAGGTCTGCACCGGGCTCGCCGTGACCTTCCGCAGCAGCGGCCTGCTGCCGGCGATCGCGGCCAGCATGGCGAGCGCTCCGAGGGCCACGCAGATCACCAGTTCCAGGGCGCCGGTGGTGTTGATCGTGGTGCCGGCCGCCTTGTTGAGCTGCATGGCGCCGAAGACGCCCATCGCGGTGGTGCCGCCGGCCAGGACGGCCAAGGGGATGACGGTCTCGCGGGTCCGGGCCCGGTCCAGTACCTCCAGCGGGGTGCCGGCCAGCCTCAGAAGGCCGTAGACCCGGCGCCGGTCGAGGACGTTCGCGGCGGCCGTGAGACCGGCGGAGGCGGCGGCGACCAGGAAGCTCAGCACCAGGGTGGCGGTGCTGACGGTGGCGACACGGTCGGTGATCGTGTCGTCCGACGACGACACGTAGTCCTGTGTGACGGGGTATCTGCCCGACCCGAGGGGCGTCAGGGCGGTGACGGCGGCGTCGAGGCGTTCCCGGCCGCCGGAGACACTGGCCGTGATGCCGGGGACACCGCCGAGCAGGCTGTCGTAGTCGTCCTCGCTCGTCACGGCGACGGTCGCCGTGACGCCGGCCCGGTGCAGTGCCGTGCGGGCCGCGATGACGGCGTGCCGCGCCTCGGCGGCGTTCGCGGTGATCACCGCCACCTGGCCCTGGTGCGTGGCGCTCTCGGCGCCCAGAGTGCTGACGGAGAAGAACCCGGCCACGAATCCGGCGAGGACCAGGCCGCTGACGGTACGCCAGGCCCCGCGCGGGTCGTCGCTGAGCCGGCGCGCGGCCAGCAGGGTGGCCGGGCGTGTGGCGCGGCGGCCCACGATCCGGCCCAGCCGGTCCACGACCCAGGGGCCGAACAGCCAGAACGCGCCGTAGAAGAGGGCCAGCAGGGCGAGCAGTTGCCGGGTCTTGAGCTGACCGCCGTCGCCCGTGCTCATCCAGATGTAGAGGAGGACGGCGACGAACAGCACCATGCGGATCGCGCGGGTGCGGCGCGGGTCGGCCTGCTGGGCGACGCCGAGGGGCGAGGTGGCCACCTGGCGCAGCATCGTCACCGCGCTGACGGTGATCAACGCCGTCACGGCCGGCACCACGGCCGCGAGCCACGGCAGCCCCACCCACAGCTGACCGGGGTACCAGCCACCGACGCCGTACGGCACCTGCGCGAGCGCCGGGAGCAGCGCGAGGTAGGCGAGCGCGCCCGCCAAGGCCCCTGCCGCGCCGACTCCCGCGGCCTCCACGGCGGTCATGGCGAGGATCTGCCGCGGGGTCGCCCCGGCCAGCCGCAGTGCGGCGAGCCGCTGTTCCCGCCGGGCCGCGCCGAGCCGTCCGGCGGCCGAGGCGAGCACGACGACCGGCATGATCAGCAGCACCACGCCGAGCAGCACGGTCCCCTGGTCGTTGCCCGTGAACAGGCTCTTCTTGCTGCCGGAGAACCCGGAGACCGATGCGCGCCGCGTCACCCCGTCGTCGTAGAAGTTCTGCTCACCCGCCGACGTGGAGACGGCCGCGTCGCCGGGCGCCCGTCCGACGACGGCGACCAGTTCGTCCGGGGAGGCGAGACCGGCGGCGCCGATCGTGCCGTACGACGTCACCTTCGGGAAGCGGTCGGCGAGTTGGCCCGCGGGGAGCCGGTGCAGCAGCTCGGCCAGGGCGGGGGAGACGTATACCTCGCCCTGCTTCGGGAAGGCGCTCAGGCCGGGCGGCGCGGGGGTCCGGCTGCGGCCGGGGAGCTGGGCCAGGTTCACGACCGTGACGGGCTCTCGGCGCGCGTACGTCGTCGTCGTGACCTGGACCGCGGTCGCCCGCTTCGCCGGTACGGCGTCGGGGGTGCGCCAGGTGGTGTGGTCGGCTCGGGCGCCGGCGCCGAGGGAGAAGGCGATCATGATCAGCAGGAGGAACGAGCCGACGGCGGCGGCGCCGGCCGCGAGCAGCTGGGAGTGCAGGCCGCGACGGCCGGACGATCTGGCGAGGTGCCAGGTCAGGGGCAGAACGGGGGAACTCATGGCGGTGGTTGCTCCTGCGGATCAGGCGACGGTGAACTGGCTGTGGCCGCTGATCCGGCCGTCACGGACGTGCAGGACCCGGTCGCAATGGGCGGCGACGTCGGGGTCGTGCGTGACCATCACCAGGGCGGCGCCGGTGTTCCGGGTGGCGGAGGTCAGCAGTTGGATCACCTCCGTGCTGGTGCGCTGGTCCAGGGCGCCGGTGGGCTCGTCGGCGAAGACCACGTCCGGCTCGACGGCCAGTGCGCGGGCGATCGCGACGCGCTGGGCCTGGCCGCCGGAGAGCTGGCCGGGGCGGCGCTGTTCCAGGCCTTCGAGGCCCAGCGGCGCGAACCAGTGCCGCGCACGGGTGACGGCCTCCTTGCGCGGGACGCCCTCCAGCATCAGCGGCAGGGCCACGTTCTCCTCGGCCGGCAGCTCCGGCAGCAGCTGCCCGGACTGGAAGACGAACCCGAAGCGCTTGCGGCGCAGGGCGCTGAGCCGGTTCTCGCCGAGCCGGTCGATACGTTCGCCGCGCAGCAGCACCTGGCCGTCGTCGGGGCGGATGATCCCGGCGAGGGTGTGCAGCAGGGTGGACTTGCCGGAGCCGGACGGCCCCATGATCGCCAGCGAGTCGCGCTCGCCGACCTCGACGTCCACCCCGGCCAGGGCGGTGGTGGGGCCGTACTTCTTGACGAGGCCGTACCCGGCCAGAACGGTGCTCATGATGTGGTCGTGGCCCTTCTCAGCGTTGAGGATGCGGCTCCACCCTCGCCCGCACACCCAGGGGCGCACCTCGGCCGAACGGCCGGGATCGAAGGACCGGGCCCACCGGACTCCTCGGCCATCCGGCCGATCCATCCGCCCCAGAGCCGGCCCGCGTTGACCGTCATGACGTCTGTCCCCGCCCGGCGCACGGCCCCGTGGCCCGCCGTGGCTGGCGTACTACGACGAGGCGCGGCACCACGGCGGCACAGCCCCTGCGCTGTGGGACCTGGCCATCCATGCCGGCCAACACCCGGGCCGGGCCGCGGAACGTTCACCAGGACGGTCTCCGGGCACGGCGACGGCGGCGCATCACGACTGCCTTGCTGGTAGGACGAGATCGTGTCCGACCTGCCACCTCGTGGGGCAGCTCAGGCGGCGCCCACGGTCTCGGTCTCCTCCGGCGTCGCCGCCGTTTCCGCCTCCTGGTGCTCCCCGGTTTGCTTGCGGCCAGGCAGGACGCCGATGACGATCACGGTCCCCGCGGCCATGATGATGCCGCCGATCAGACTGGTGTGGGCGATGGCGTGGGCGAAGGATTCCTGGACCGCCCCGACCAGGGCCTGGGCCTGCTGCGCCCCGGTGCCCGGGGTCCTCGCGACCTGTTCGGCGACGGCGAGGCCGCCGCCGACCGAGTCCGTGGCGGTGTCCATCGCGGCGGCCGGCAGGTGGCCGCCGACCAGGTCGGTCAGCTTGTCCTTGTAGGACGTGGCGAGCAGCGAGCCGAGGATGGCGATACCGAGGGAGCAGCCGAGCTCCAGCGCGGTGTCGTTGGCGCCGCCGCCGACGCCCAGCTCCGACTCGGGGAAGGAGCCCATGATGGTGTCGGTGGCCGGCGACAGGCTCAGGCCGATCGCGAAGCCGAGCGTCAGCAGCGACGGCAGGAAGTCGGTGTACGTCGAGCCGGAGCCGACCCGGGTGAGCAGGAAGACGCCGGTGGTGCCGAGCACCATGCCGATGCTCACGACCACCTTCACGCCCAGCTTCGGCGCCAGCTTCGCGGTCGCTGCGGCGCCGACGAAGACGGCACCGGCCAGCGGCAGCAGTCGTACGCCGGTCTCCAACGCGTCGTAGCCGAGGACGAACTGCAGGAACTGGGTGGAGTAGTAGATCGAGCCGAAGGTGCCGAAGAAGAAGAACAGCACCGCGAGCATCGAGCCGCTGAAGGGACGCTCGGCGAACTTGCGGACGTCCAGCATCGGGTTCGGGTGGTGCAACTCCCAGGCCATGAAGGCCACCAGGCCCACGCCGGCGACGACAGCCGCGGTGATCGGGCCGACGCCCCAGCCGAAGTGCGGGCCCTCGATGGTCGCGTAGACCAGGGAGCCGACCGAGAGGATCGACAGCAGACCGCCGATGTAGTCGATACGGCCCATGCCCTCGGCCTTGGACGGCGGGACCAGCAGCAGGGCGCCGACGACGCCGAGGACGGCGATGGGGACGTTCATCAGGAACGTCGAGCCCCAGGCGTGGTCCTCCAGCAACCAGCCCGCGGCCAGCGGACCGGCGGCGATGGCGAGACCGGAGGTGGCGGACCAGGCGGTGATCGCCTTGGCGCGCTCCGCCCTCGGGAACATCGCCACCAGGAGGGAGAGCGTGGCCGGCATGACGACGGCGGCGCCGACACCCATGATCGCGCGGGCCGCGACGACCAGGTCGGTCTGGTCGACGAGGCCGCCCATGACCGATCCGCCGGCGAAGATCACGAGGCCCAGGATCAGGGCCCCGCGGCGGCTGTACTTGTCGCCGATCGAGCCCAGCACCAGCATCAGCGCGGCGTAGGGGACGGTGTAGCCGTCGATGACCCACTGCAGGTCGCTGCTGGAGAGGTCCAGGGCCTTCGTCATGTCGGGCGCGGCCACGATCAGCGACGTGTTCGCCATGACGACGATCAGCAGGCTCAGGCACAGCACGAGCAGTGCCCACCAGCGGCGTGGATAGGGCCCCGTCATCTTCTCGACGGGTGTCTTCGCAATGAGCGGCATCGAAAGTTCCTCGGTAGGAGGCGGAAGCGCAGGCTTCGAGGTGCGCGGATCGGTGTGAGCCGTACGGGCGTGGCGGTGGGGCCCTCCACCACGTACTTAGTTGCACACCGATGTGCAGGCTAATTTATTGCCCGCTGGTGTGCAACTATCGAGAGGTCTCCCACCGTCGACCGGCGGTCCACGGCCATTTCGACGGGCGGGCCGCGCTCGTGGAGGGCGGGCTTGGTGGAGGACGCCGCTCGGGCCCTCTGGCAGCGCGCCGCGGCCCTGGAGAGTCCCGCCGACGAACGTCCCGATCACCCTTTTCAGGAGAGGACACCCATGCCCATGTACCGACCCCGGAACGATGACGCGTTCGTCGACGAGCCCCCGTACGGGGACGCCGCCACGTATGTGAGCGCTCCGAGCGCGTGGCGGCGGCGACGGATCATCCTCGCCGCGTCACTCGCGGCGCTGCTGGTCGGCACAGTCGTGGCCGACAGGGTCGCGGCCGCCCACGCCGAGAGCCGGACGGCCACGGCGTTCCAGGAAGGGATGGAAACCGTCGATCGGCCTTCTGCGCGCATCAGCGGCTTTCCCGTGCTGACGCAGCTGGCCGAGGGCAGCCTCCGGCACGTCGACCTCACGGCCCACGACATACCTGCCCGCGGCGCGAGTCGGCCCCTGCCGGTGACGAAGCTGACCGTGGGGCTCGACGGGCTGAAGGCCTCGGGGAACGCGACCGAGGCTCATGCCAGTGGTGTCGAGGCGACCGCGTTCCTGTCGTACCGGGACCTGTCGGACACCCTGGGTCTGAACGTGTCCCAGGGCGACGAGCCTGGCCGTGTCAATACGACCGTCGGTCTGCCGCTCGCGGGTGACGTGACCGTGAGCACGGCGGTCTCGGCGGCGACGGGCAACCGCATCGCCTTCACGGACCTCCGTGTCGTCCAGGGCGAGTTGGTCCCTCCCGCGAGGGCGCTGCTGGAGAAGGCCCTGCAAGAGCCCGTCCCGCTGCGGAACATCTCCCAGGGGCTGCAACTGCGGTCGGTCACCACGACGGAGAGCGGGATCGACGCCCGTTTCACCGGCCGCTCGGTCACCTTCCGCCCCAGCTCGTCATCCACCGCTTGACGGAGGACGCCGGCCGACGGTCGGACGAGGTCGGGCAGGGGTGACGGGCGACCTCGTGTGCCTCGTCGGCCCGGACGCCCCAGCATGCCCAGGACCATCTCGGCGAGGATCTGCCGGGCCGCGCGGATGCGTGCCTGACGGGTTTCGGTGCGGCGCCGCTCGAACCGGTTGCTGGGCCGGGCTGACGTAGGCATGCGCAGAGCGTGACGGCCGGGCGATGACATCAGCAGTTCTGATGAATCTATCAATTCCTGCCGCGAGCGCCTTGACGAGGGAATCATCACACTTGATGATTCCCTCAATATGGCGATGTCGCTCGGAGGGCACCATGTCTGAAACCCGTTTCCAGGGGGCTGATGTCAAGACGGCCCACCAGGACCTCCACAGTGAGCGGGGCGCCCTGCGGGGCGAGCACCCGGGCCGGGCCCGGAATCCCGTGATCAAGGTGGCGGACCTGGCCTGGCTGGAGTTCGAGAAGCCGGACCTGGACCGGGCCGAGGTCTTCGCCCGTGACTTCGGCTTCCAGATCGCCGCTCGGACCGAGCGGGAGCTGTGGCTGCGCGGCACCTTCGCCGGCTCCCCCTGCACGGTGATCCGGCGCGGGCGCACGTCCCGTTTCATCGGGCCGGCGTTCAGGGCTGCCGAGCGGGCCGATCTGGACCGCCTCGCGCGGGCCACCGGCGCCGATGTGCGAGACCTCAGCAAGGACGCCGTGCCCGGCGTCGGCAGGGCGGTCGACCTCCTCGACCCCTCCGGCCTGCCGGTGCGCGTGGTGCACTGCGCCGAGCGACTGCCCGCACTGCCCGGACAGCAGGCGCTGCTCCTCAACTTCGGCACCGGTCACCGTCGTACCAATGCCACGCAGCGCCCGCCGCGGGAGCCGTCCCGGATCCAGCGCCTGGGACATGTGGTGCTGGAGACGCGGGTGTTCGCCCGGGCCCTGGACTGGTACCTGGACACCCTCGGCATGATCGTGTCCGACTTCCTGTTCCTCGACGGCCGACGCGACCGCGGGCCGACCATGGCGTTCATCCGCTGCGACCTGGGAAGCGTGCCCGCCGACCATCACACGCTGGCGATGCATCTGGGGCCGGGCAATGGTTACGTCCACTCGGCGTACCAGGTGACCGACCTGGACTCGATCGCCGCCGGCGGCGAATACCTGAAGGAACGCGGCTACCGGCGCAGCTGGGGCATCGGCCGGCACATCCAGGGCAGTCAGCTCTTCGACTACTGGCGCGACCCCGACCACTTCATGCTGGAGCACTTCGCCGACGGCGACCTGTTCTCCTGCGACCTCGAACCCGGCTGGGCGCCCATGTCCACGAGCGGTCTCGCCCAGTGGGGGCCGCCCGCCACCCGGGACTTCCTCGGCACCACGCCGACACCCGCCAAGCTGCGCGAGGTGCTGCACGCCCTCCGCGCCGACAACGAACTCGACCCCGCCCGCCTGCTGGGCCTGCTGAAAGCTGTGAACTCATGAGCACCAACGTCCTGCGCACCGGTGGGGGAGGCTGGTGGGTCGTCCGCGGCGACCGGGCCGTCCCCGTCGACACGAAGGCCGTCACCACCGCCGAGCTGATCGCCGACCGCGCCGCCGTAAGAGAGGCGGCTCTCTCCGGCGAACCCGGCACGCCTGTCGCCGACCTGGTCGTCCTCTCGCCGGTCACCACCCCCTGCCGAGTGGTCGCCCAGATGGTCAACTACCGCAGTCACGCCCGTGAGTCGGGCTTCACCGGGGACATCCCGCCCGCCTTCTTCCGCAAGGCGTCCGGCTCGGTGAGCGGCCCGCACGACACCGTCGTACGCCCCACCCATGTGCGGTTCCTCGACTACGAGATCGAACTCGGCCTGGTCATGGGCGCATCCCTGCCCGTCGGCACCGTCGGCACCGTCGTCGAGGAGCGGGACCTGCCGTCGTACGTCGCGGGACTCGTCGTCACCAACGACGTCAGCGCCCGCGAGATCCAACTGACCAGGACGCAGTTCTACGAGAGCAAGTCGTACCCGACCTTCACTCCGGCGGGTCCGTACCTGGCCCTGCTGGAGCCGGAGGACTTCGACCGTCTCCTCGACCTTCGGCTGAGGCTGAGCGTCAATGGCGAGCCGCGTCAGGACCGCACCCTCGCCGACATGATCGTCCGCCCGGCACAGGCCCTCACCCTGCTGGCCCGCTTCCAGACCCTCGACGCCGGCGACCTGCTGCTCACCGGCACCCCGGGCGGCACCGCGCTCAAGGCCCCGCCGAAGCCGGTCGAGAAGATCGGCGCGCTCCTGCCGCCCGCCCTGAGGTGGAAGGCGTTCTTCAAGAGCCAGGCGAAGAACCCGCACTACCTGCACGCGGGGGATGTGATCACGGCGACGATCGCGACCCCCGACGGCCGGATCGACCTCGGCGAGCAGCGCACGCCCGTCACGGACGCGAACCAGAACCCGGGGTGAGCCGCACCATGACCGCCGACGAGGCCGGACCTCGGGACACCGCGCCCGGATCGGCACAGAACAATCCCGCTCCCGTCGTGATCATCGGTGCCGGACCGGTGGGCGTGACCGCCGCCCTCCTCCTCGCCCGTCGCGGAGTCCGCAGCGTCGTCCTGGAACGCCACCAGGACGTCTACCCGCTCCCGCGCGCCGTCGCCACCGACGACGAGATGCGCAGGATCCTCCAGGCCGCGGGTGTGGGGGAGGAGTTCACCGCGATCGTCCGCCCGGCAGGCGGGCTACGGCTGCTGGACGGCCGGCACCGGGTGATGGCCGAGTTCAGGCGAACCGCACACGGCCATCACGGTTACCCGCAGACGAGCATGTTCGACCAGCCCGAGCTGGAGCGACTGCTGCGCGAGGCCCTGGCCCGGCGTCCGGAGTGCGAGCTGCGCGGTGGCGTGGAGGTCACCGGCATCGGCCCGGACACCGTCGGCCCGGTGCGTGTGACGTACCGCGACGACCAGGGCGACCACGAGGTGTGGGCGGAGGCGGTGCTCGGCTGCGACGGCGCCAACAGCCTCACCCGTCGAGCCGTCGGCGCGGTCTGGGAGGATCTGCGTTTCGAAGAACGCTGGACCGTCATCGACGTCCGGACGAGCGCTGATGTGCGCTGCTGGGAAGGGGTCGACCAGGTCTGCGACCCGGACCGGCCCGCGACCTTCATGCGCGTCGGCGAGGACCGCTATCGCTGGGAGTTCCGGCAGCGCGACGGGGCGGAGCAGCCGGTCCGTGAGCTGGTCGCGCCGTGGCTGCCGGCCTCGTACGACGGGGACTTCGAGGTCGTCCGGGAGACGCAGTACACCTTCCGGGCGCGCGTCGCCGACCGGTGGCGCAGCGGACGGGTCTTCCTCCTCGGCGACGCCGCCCACCTCACGCCGCCGTTCGTCGGGCAGGGGCTCTGCTCGGGAATGCGTGATGCCCACAACCTCACCTGGAAGCTCGCCCGTGTCCTCCACCAGGGGGCGACGAGCGGCTGCTGGACACCTACGAGAGCGAGCGCAAGCCGCACGCCCGGCATGTGATCCGGCTCGCGGTCGCCATGGGCTGGGCCATGACCGGCGGCCAGGACGGCGCCGCGGCACTGCGCCGCAAAGTCCTGGCCGCGGCCTGCCGCATCCCCGGCCTCACCGCGGCGGCCGGCCGCGACCTCAGCCGGCCCCTGACCGCGGGGCCCCTGGTGCGGCGCCGTGCGCGCCGAGGCCTGGTGGGCGCCCACTGCCCGCAGCCGTGGGCCCGAGACGCCGACCGACGGCCCACCCGTCTCGACGAGCTCCTCGGCGACTCCTTCACCGTCCTGACCGCCGTCGACCCCTGGCCCTCGCTGAACGCGCTCGCCCACGGGCTCGGCGTCCGGGCGGTCCCCGTGGCCGATCTCGGCGACGACGGCACACTGGCCGCCTGGCTGCGCAC
Organism: Streptomyces sp. NPDC005820; assembly: GCF_040630255.1. NCBI lineage: Bacteria > Bacillati > Actinomycetota > Actinomycetes > Kitasatosporales > Streptomycetaceae > Streptomyces > Streptomyces sp. NPDC005820. The sequence goes on along the minus strand of NZ_JBEXXE010000056.1, from coordinate 30,959 downwards.
CGGCCGGGCCGACGCCGTGCTGCTGCGTCCCGACCGCGTCGTCATGGACGTGGTCCCAGCCGGGGGCCGCGACTTCACGGACACCGCCGACTGGGCGTCCCTCCTGCACACCACGCGCACCCCCCACCTCTCCCCACGGACCGTGGAGAAAAGCCCGCCGAGGAGCACCGCACGATGACCAGGCCGTACCCGGAACCCTTCACCACGCCGGACCCGCAGGCCGTCGCCGACAGCCGCATCGTGGACTTCGCCCGCCACGCCGGGGTGGACGGCACCGACTACACCGCCCTGCACCGCTGGTCGATCACCGACCTGGAGGGCTTCTGGTGCGCGGTGTGGGAGTACTTCGACGTCGACGCGCACACGCCGTACGAGCAGGTCCTGGCCGAGGAGACCATGCCGGGCGCCCGCTGGTTCACCGGCGCCACCCTCAACTACGCCCACCACGCGCTGCGCAACCTCCCCGACGACGGCGTGGCGATCATCGCCCTCGACGAGACCGGCGCCGGCTACGAGGTGACCGGGAAGCGGCTGCGTGCCCAGGTCGCCTCGGTGGCCGCGACCCTGAGCGACCTGGGGGTCGGGACGGGCGACCGGGTGGTGGGCTACCTGCCCAACACCCCGCACGCGATCGTCTCCTTCCTGGCCGCCGCGAGTCTCGGCGCGGTGTGGTCGGTGTGCGGGCAGGACTATGCCTCCAAGGCGGCCGCCGACCGGTTCGCCCAGCTCGAACCGACCGTGCTGATCGCCGCCGACGGCTACCTCTTCAACGGCACGACCCACGACCGACGTGAGGCCGCTCTCGAACTGGCCCGCGCACTATGGCGACCTTGGTGCTCACCGCTGTTCTCCTTCCTCGGCGAATCCGACCCGCACGGAGCCCAGACCGGAGACGGTGGCCTCGAACACGTCACCCGGCGTGGCGGGTGTCATCGGGCCCAGGGCGCCGGTCAGGACGAGGTCGCCCGCCCGCAGCGGGTCGCCGCGTTCGGCGAGGGCGGAGGCCAGCCAGACCGCCGCGTTGAGCGGGCTGCCGAGACAGTCGGCGCCCGTTCCCCGCGAGACCGGCTCGCCGTCGCGGGTCATGGTCATCGACACCGTCCGCAGATCCACGGCGGTCAGCGGTACGGGCGTGGCGCCGAGGACGTACAGCCCGCAGGAGGCGTTGTCGGCGACCGTGTCGAAGAGGGAGATGTCCCACCCCCGCACCCGGCTGTCGACGATCTCCAGCGCGGGCAGCGCGAAGTCCACCGCGCGCAGCACGTCCACGACCGTGCACTGCCGGTCCGGCAGATCCCGTCCGAGGACCAGGGCGACCTCGGCCTCCACCTTCGGCTGGAGCAGACGCCCCACGGGTACCTCGCCGCCGTCCGGTACGGCCATGTCCGCGAACAGCGCGCCGAAGTCGGGCCGGTCCACGCCGAGCTGGCGCTGTACGGCTGCGGAGGTCAGTCCGATCTTCCGGCCGACGATCCGGCGGCCGGCGTCGAGGCCGCGCCGCACGTTGAGCTGCTGCACGGCGTACGCGGTCGCCAGATCGCCGCCGTCGTCGAACAGATCACGTACGGGCGGGCAGGCGGCCCCGGTGCGGGCGGCCTCCGCGAGCCGGTCGGCGGCCTCGACCACGGCCGGTGGGGTGGCGTCCGGGCGGACGCCGGCGGGTGCGGTCGACACAGGTTGCCTCCAGGGAGGGAGAAGTGGTGGGTGAACACCGATATAGACAGGGTCCTTCGAAGGCGACAAACTGCGTTCCGTGACACGGAACAATGCGGCCGGCAGCATGCTGGAAAAGGCGGCGGTCATCCTCGACTGCTTCATCCCGAGCGGTGGCCCGTACCGTCTGTCGGAACTTTCGGAGCGCGCCGGACTGCCCAAGCCCACGGTGCACCGGCTGGCGGCGGACCTCGTCCGGCTGGGCTGGCTGGAGCGATCGGGGCCTCGGTACCGTCTTGGGGCGAAGCTGTTCGAACTCGGTTCACTGGTGCCTCACCGACTGGACCTGAGGGAGGCGGCCCTGCCCTTCCTCCAGGATCTGTTCGAGGCCACCCGCGAGACCGTCCACTTCGGTGTCCGCGAGGGCATGGATGTCGTCTACCTGGAACGGATCCATGGTCACGAGGCCCTGCGACTGCCCTCGCGGATCGGCGGCAGTCTGCCGCTGACCTGTACCGGCGTCGGCAAGGCGCTGCTGGCGTTCTCCGGAGCCGAACTGGCCGACGAGGTGCTGTCCCGGCCGCTGCCGAGCCTCACCCCGCACTCCATCACCGACCCGGACCGGCTGCGCATGGCCCTGGAGAAGATCCGGGTGTCGGGCCTCGCCTACGAGGAACAGGAGGCCGCGCTGGGGGTGAGCTGCATCGCGGCCCCCGTCTTCGCCGGCGGCACCACCGTTGCCGCGCTTTCGGTGGCCGTGCCGCGCTCCCGTTTCAGCCCGGCACAGCTGGCCCCTGCCGTGCGCACGGCGGCGCTGGGGTTGTCCCGGGTGCTGAGGGGCAACGGCTGATCGCCCGCATGCCGAGTTCTGCCTCACCGCACGCTTTGATTGCTCGTTGGTGTGCAAGTATCATGCTATGTGGTCACCTGGCATGTAGTCGAACGATTCCCGCGAGGTTCGCATGACGAAGGCTGTGGGGCGCGTGCCGCAGCGACAGAACGCGCGGTCGAACCGGGCACGCATCCTGGCGACCGCCCGGGAGAAGCTGGGGGCCGATCCGGACATCACATTGGAGGAACTGGCGCGCGCCAGCGGAGTCGTGCGGCGCACACTGTTCGGGCATTTCCCGGGCCGTGCGGCTCTGCTCGAAGCCTTGGCGGACGAGGCGTCCGAGGCGTTGCTCGCCGCCTTGCCCGACGGCGCACGGTCCGAGGAGTCGGCCGAGCGGGCGCTCGCGCACTTCGTGTTCGCGATCTGGCCCCTTGGTGACCGGTACCGCATGCTTCTGGCGCGCGGTCGGCGTGAGTTGAGCGCGGAGCGCGTCGCCGCGATCCTGGGACCGGCTCGAAGCGAAGTCGCAGGCATTCTGGAAAGAGGGCAACGGGAAGGCGTTTTCCCCGGGCACCTGCCGCCCGCCGTTCTGGGTTTCGGGCTGGAGGCGATGCACTTCGCATTGCTCGAGGAGATCCACGCCGGTGCGATGGAGAACGACGAGGCCCGCGTGGCCGTCGCCACGCTCATCGCGGCCGGAGTGCCGGAGGAACGTGCGCGGGCGGTCGTGGACGACATCGGTCGCTCTCCCGCCGAGGGCCCTGCGGTGGAGCGGAACCGCGCCGAGGGCTGAGCCGGCGCCGTCCCACGTCGTTGAGGCGCGTCCGATCCGTGCGTAGGCTGTATACAGGCGGGTGATCCAACGGCTGGGCAGGGAGTTCCGTGGCGCGGGCGACTGGCAAGGGTGAAGCGGTCTACGAACGGCTGAAGAGCGACATCGAGTCGCTCCGGTTGCGGCCGGGGGCCAAGCTCGGCGAGGTCCAGCTGGGCGAGGAAATGGGTGCTTCGCGGACTCCGGTGCGGGAGGCGATCCGGCGACTGGCCCAGGAGGGGCTGGTCGACTTCGTGCCGGGGGAGGTGGCGCGGGTCGCCGCGATCTCGCTGGGCGGGGTGCGGGCCCTGTTCGAGTTCCGCATGCTGCTCGAGCCCAGGGCGGCCGCCTCGGTCGCCGCGTCCGGCGTGACGGACGCGCGGGTCCTCGTGCCCTTCCGCGAACTCCACGAGCGGCTCGAGGAGTTCGACGAGTCCTTCCGCGCGCTGGACGCCGCCGCGCAGGCGCGCTCGTACCAGGAGTTCTACGACATCACCGAGGCGTTCGACCAGGCGGTCATCGTCGCCTGCCGCAATCCCTACCTCGCCCGTACGATCCGTGACCTGCGCAGCCAGACGGTGCGCCTGCGACACCTCTCGCACAGCGGGCCGCGCCGCATGCTGACCTCGCTGGAGGAGCACCGCGCGATGCTGAAGGCGATTCGGCAGGGGGATGTCCAGGCGGCTGAGGCGGCCTGCCTGCACCATCTCGCCCAGACCCTCCAAGCCCTCATCGACAGCCTGACCAGCCAGGATCTGACCCTCGGCGCGGACGTCCGGCTGGATGCCGTGAGCTGAGACCCGCTCTCCGTCCAGCGTCCGCGCACCCCGGCGCGGGCCATCCTGTGGTTTCATGCACCCAGTGCTGTATACATAACTGTATACAGATTTGGATGCATCACTGGATGCATCGTTTCTCGACGTGAGGGGCCGTCTCATGCCGCACACCGTCGGCGCCGCCGAGCTGCTGGGGTTCGCCGCCGCGACCGCCGAAGCCCATGGCGTCCCGTCCGAAGACGCCCGTCTGTTCGCCGACACCCTGGTGACCGCCGAGCTGTGGGGGCATCCGTCCCATGGCATGCTCCGTCTGCCCTGGTACCTCGACCGTCTCGCGAGCGGGGCCACCGCGGCCGTCGCGGACCCGCACGTGGTCAGCGACAACGGTGCGGTGCTCGTGGTCGACGGCCGGGACGGTCTCGGGCAGATCCTGGCCGAGCGTGCCGTGGCCTGGGGTGCGGAGCGCGCCCGCCGGCACGGCATCAGCGCGGTCGCGGTCCGTAATTCGGGTCACTTCGGGACCGCCGCGTACTTCACCCGCAGGGCCGCCGAGCAGGGCTGCGTGGCGCTGCTGGCCACCAACGCCAGTCCGGCGATGGCCCCCTGGGGCGGCCGGGAGAAGAGGGTCGGCACCAACCCGTGGTCGATCGCCGCCCCGGGCGGCCGGTACGGCACGGTCGTGATGGACATCGCCAACACGGCCGTGGCGCGCGGCAAGATCTACCACGCCAAGGAGCGCGGCGAACCGATCCCCGAGGGCTGGGCGGCGGACGCGGACGGCGTGCCGACGACCGATCCGCAGCGCGCGATCGAGGGCCTGATCCTGCCGATGGCCGGCCACAAGGGGTACGCGATCTCCTTCATGTTCGACGTGCTCGCGGGCGTGCTGACCGGCAGCGCCTTCGGCTCCTCGGTCGTCGGTCCCTACCGGTCCACCGGCCGCAGCGGCGTCGGCCACCTGCTGATCTGCGTCGACATCGGCTCGATGGCCGACCCGGCCGAGTTCGAGCGGCGCATGGAGGCCCTCGTCGAGGAGACCAAGTCCACCCCCGTCGCCCCGTACGCGGCGGAGGTCTTCGTCCCCGGCGAGCCGGAGACCCGCACCGCCCGGCGGCTGCGCACCGAGGGCATCACGCTCGTCGACGACACCTGGGCCTCCCTCGCCCGGATCGCCGACGCCACCGCCGTACCCCTGCCTGCTCCTGTCGACTCCAAGGAGTTGTCCGCATGATCGCCCTGACCGTCACCCTCCAGGTCAACCCCGGCTGCCGTGAGGACTTCCTCGCGGCCATCAAGGAGAACGCCGAGCGCTCCTTCACCGACGAGCCCGGCTGCCGCTGGTTCGACGTCGTCTGCGACCTGGCCGACGACCACCATTTCGTCTTCCACGAGATCTACGACGACGAGGCCGCCGTGGAGGCGCACCGCTCGGCGCCCCACTTCAAGGTCTGGCGTGAGGCGGTGGCCCGGTACGTCGTCCCCGGCAGCCAGGTCAACACGCTCTCCCGTCGCCTGTTCCACCACTCCTGAAGGAGCCGCTCTCATGTGCACCGATCGCCCTGCCGCGCCGAACCTGCTCATCCACCCCGACAAGGTCGAACGCTTCGACCGCGGAGGCGGGGTGGCCACCGTGCCGTACGTCGGCAAGTGGAACTCGTCCACCGCCGTCGTCACCACCGGGCAGACCGTCTTCCAGCCCGGCACCGGCCTGCCCCTGCACAGTCACAACGTCGAGGAGTCCGTCCTGATCCTCGAAGGCGAGGCGACCGCCGAGATCGACGGCGAGTTCTTCGACCTCGAGCCCGGCCAGGCCACCTGGGTGCCGGCGGGCATCCCGCACCGCTTCTTCAACCGCGGCGAGGGCGTCATGCGGATCTACTGGGTCTACGGCGGCCGGGACGTCACCCGCACCATCACCGCGACCGGCGAGACCTTCGAGCACCTCTCGGAGCACGACAAGGGCGGGGCCCCCACATCATGAAACCCACCCTCCACACGGTCGACCCGAGCACGGGACAGCCGGTCGCGGCGAGGTGGCCACGGCAAAGGGATAGTCGTCTTCCGCGTCGACGCCCCCCGACCGGGTCAGCGTCTTCGCCGTCGACCACGACACCGGACGCCTCACCCCCACCCCCACCTCGACAACCGGCGCCTCTTGGTCGCCGGTTACGCCACCGGTATCCCCGCCGTGCTGTGCCCCGCGCCGCCGACGGCCGCCTCCAGCCGGCCGACCAGGTCATCGGGCTGACGGGCGCCCCCGGCCCCGACCACACGCAGCAGACGGGTCCGCACCCCACCACATCCCGTTCGTGTCCGACCGACAGCACGCCCTGGCGCCCGACAAGGGCACCGACCGCATCTCTCACTTCACCTACGACACAGCCCGCGGGGCGCCTCACCTCCGCTGCCCCCCACGGCCACCACCATCCGCTCCGGCGCGGGACCCCGTCACATCACGTACCACCCCCACCTCCCCCTTGCCTGCGCTTCCGCGCTCCTGGCTGCCGACCCTGCCGCCCGCCTTCACCGGCGTCAGCACCGCCGCCGAGATCCGGGTCTGCGTCGTTTTCAGCACGCGCGGCGGAGTCCGGTAATCGCCCACGTCCGTCAACCGACGTCCGGGAGAGGCCTCCGGGCGACCTCCCGGGCGTCGTCCGGGGGTACGCCGAGCATGCGCAGGACCATTTCGGCCAGGTTCGACGCAGCCGTGTCGCCGTCGAGATCGGGGCGGGCGAACCTGAGTTCCACCAGGGACAGCAGAGTTCCGCCCAGGGCGGTGAGGGCGACGACGGGGTCGAGGACGGTGAAGCGGCCGGAGTCGATCCCGATCTGGAGATCACGGAGCGCCCGCACGGCCAGACCGTTGTCCGAGAAAAGGTGACCGAGCCCCCGCCGGCGCAGCACCTGCATCATCCGCGGGTGCGATTCCGCCATGCGGGCGCTGAGCCGGAAGCCGGCCGAGACGAGCTCGGCGGGGTCCTCGATGCCCGCCAGATGCTCGTCGAAGGTCTGCCCGAACTCGTCCAGGGCGTCCAACACCGCCGCCTCGAACAGCTCCGTCTTGGACTGGAAGTGGTTGTAGAAGGAGCCGAAGCCGACGTCAGCACGCTCGGCGATCGCCTGGATGCTGGCGCCGGTGTCCCCGGTCTCGGCGAGAATCTGTTGGGCCGCGCGAACGAGCGCCCGCCGTGTCTCGGCGCGGCGACGCTCGAAGCGATTGCTGGACGGGGCTGACGTCTGCATGGACCGAGTGTAGTCACCGAGGCGTGGGCGCCCCCAGTTCTGATCGATTCATCAGTCCAAGGTTGCTCGACGGTGTCGGGGCTCCGGGCGTGCGGGCGTCCGGAGGAGGTGTGACCGCAGGCCCCTCACCAGATGCAACGCGCTCGGACGGCGTAACGTCGGGAGTGTGGGGCCCCCGGCCGACAGCCTTCTGTCGCGTGCCGCGCACGAGCTCGGCTCGCGCGCGGACGAGGTGACGGCGGAGGTCGAGCGGTGCCTGCGGCGTGAACTCCCCGAGTTGTGGGAGGACCCGGTCGTGGCCCGGACGGCGGCGGAGAACATCGAGGAGCACCTGACCGCCGCGCTGTTCGGCCTCGAGCACGGCGTCGAGCCGAGCCTGATCCAACCACCGCTCGCCGACGCGGACCGCGCACGGCGGCTGGCCCGGCACGGTACGCCCCTGAGTACGATGCTGCGCGCCTTCAGGCTGGCACAGGGCATCGTCATCGACGAGCTGCTCGCCGAGATGTCCCGGCTGGAGGACGATGCCGAGCAGGTCTCTGCGGCAGCTCGCGAGCTGATCGCCACCTCGACCCTCTACGTGGAACCGGACGTCGGAGCAGGGCGTCGCCGCGTTCCAGGAGGAGCGGGACCGACGGCTGCAGTGGCGGCTGGCGATGCTGAACGAGGCGGGCATGCGCATCGGCACCACCCTGGACATCGCCCGCACCACCCAGGAGCTGGCGGACCTCGCCACCGAGCACTTCGCCGACCTCGTCACCGTCGACCTGGTCGATGCCGCGCTCCGCGGACAGGATGGCGTGGGGGAGGGCGGCCCGCGCTTGCTGCGCCGTATGGCACAGGGGCCGAAGTCCGGGCCCGCGTCGGACCCGGTGACCCCGCCCGGGCGACTCCACCCCTGCCCCGACGGCTCGCCGGTGGCCGACGCTCTGGCCGGCGGGCAGCCGTCCCGGCATTACGACCACCGGGTCGAGGACGCCGGGCGAGTCCACTCCGCGTTGGTCGTACCGCTGCGCGCCCGGGGCATCACCCTGGGCGTCGCCGAGTTCCTCCGGCACAGCGGGACCGCCCGCTACGACGACGAGGATCTGCTCCTCGCGCAGGACATCGCCGCCAGGGCGGCCGTCGCCGTGGACAACGCCCGCCGCTACACGCACGCCCGCTCCACCGCGCTCACCCTCCAGCGCAGTCTGCTGCCGCGACCCACATCGCAGCAGTCCGCCGTCGAGGTCGCCTACCGCTATCTGCCCGCCGGCTCCGAGGCGGGGGTGGGGGGCGACTGGTACGACGTCATCCCGCTGTCGGGCGCCCGGGTCGCCCTCGTGGTGGGGGACGTCGTGGGCCACGGCATCCGCGCCGCCGCCACCATGGGCCGGCTACGGACCGCCGTACGCACCCTGGCCGACATCGACCTGCCGCCCGACGAACTCCTCACCCATCTCGACGACGTCGTGTTGCGCCTGTCCGCCGAAGCCTCGTCGGACGCGGACGCGGACGCCGAGGCCGCCCCTGACGTCGGTGCCACCTGCCTCTACGCCGTCTACGATCCCGTCGCCTGCCGCTGCACCCTCGCCCGGGCCGGGCATGTGCCGCCTGCCGTGGTGATCCGGGGCGAGGCGGCCGACCTGCTGGAGATGCCCTCCGGCCCACCCCTGGGGCTCGGCGGCCTGCCGTTCGAGACGGTGGAGGTCGATCTTCCCGAAGGCAGTCTGATCGCCCTGTACACGGACGGCCTGATCGAGGCCCGCGACCACGACGTCGAAGCGGGCCTCAGCGCGCTGCGGCACGCCCTCAGCCGACCGGCTTCCTCCGTGGAGGAGGTCTGCGACACGGTGCTCGACGTCGTGCTGCCGGCTCGGCCGCTCGACGACATCGCCCTGCTTCTCGCCCGTACCCGTGCTCTCGGGGCCGACCGGGTCGCCACCTGGGACCTGGACGTCGAGCCCTCGGTCGTCGCCCGGGCCCGCTCGGACGTCTCCCGGCAGTTGAGCGTCTGGGGACTGGAGGAGCTCGGCTTCATCGCCGAACTCGTGGTCAGCGAACTCGTCACCAACGCCATCCGCTACGGCCGGCCCCCCGCCCGGCTCCGACTCATCCACGACCGCACCTTGATCTGCGAGGTCTCGGACGCCGGCAGTACCACTCCGCACCTGCGCCGCGCCCGCGACTTCGACGAGGGCGGCCGCGGCCTCCTCCTGGTAGCCCAGCTCGCCGAACAATGGGGGACCCGCCATGCCCGGTGCGGGAAGACGGTCTGGGCCGAACTGAGCAGTTCCGCCGTGCGGAAGCGGCAGCCGATCGCAGTGGCCGGCACGACGAGGCACACGGCGAGTTGAGAAGCGGACAGGCCGTCCATGAAGGCCGACTTCACTCCGCCCGTGAGGGACTCGTCATCCCGGACGCGACACCCTGCTGGCCCCGGCCCAGGGATCCGGTGACAGCGTTCATGCCTGTGAGCAGAGGGCTCGGTGCGCAGGCCGAGCCAGGCGGAGGCGGCGAAGGACACCACGGTGACCACGAAGGCGCCGATGAGGGCGGCCAGGGTGACGGTGTAGGCGTCGACGATCCGGGTCAGCGCCCCGGCTCTCCATCGGTTCCGGGCTGGACCAGCTCGAAGACGAGACGGGCTCCGACGCGTTGCGCCCGGTGGCGCAGGCGTGCCGGGAGGGACCGGGCCGCGGTGGGGGCGGGGGCGTGACCCAGCCGGGAGAAGAGCGCTTCGGCGCTGGTCCGGTTGACGGTGGTGAGGGTGGCGTGGTCGACGCCGCTGTCCAGGCCGTTCGCGAAGTACTGGCCGGCGGGGGTGGGAGCGAAGGGCCAGTCGCTGCCGAACAGGATGTGGCCGGGACGGGCGAAGGCGAGCAGGGTGGGCAGGGCGGCGGGGCTGGAGGAGAGCGCGGTGTCGAAGTAGAAGCTCCGGAAGTCGTCCAGGACGTCGAGGGGGCTGCGTCCGGTGGTCCCGGCGATGGTGACGGCCATGCGGTGGGAGGCGTAGGGCAGGAAACCCCCTGCGTGGCTGAGGATGAACCGGATGTTCGGGTAGGTGCGGACGACGCCGTTGCGTACGAGGAGATAGGCGGCGCGGGTGGTGTCGAGGAGGAAGTCGGCGGCGAACGGCGGGATGCCGTCCACGGCCGGGGCCGGCAGGTCGGCCGGGTGGACGAACACCACGGCACGGTGTGCGTCGAGGACTCGCCACAGGGCGTCCTGGCCCTCGGCGCCGAGGTAGGTGCCGTTGTTGTTGGCGAGCAGGGTGACGCCGTCGGCGCCGAGTTCGGCCAAGGCCCGCCCGGCCTCCTGGACACTGGCGTCGATGTGGGGCATCGGCAGGGTGGCGAAGTAGCCGAAGCGGCCGTGGTGGTCGGCGGTGAGGGAGGCGGAGAAGTCGTTGAGCCGACGGGCCAGTGCGACGGCCTCCCGGGAGTCGTCGAGGAAACCGGTTCCGGGGGTGGAGACCGAGAGGATCGCTGTGGCGGTGCCCAGCAGATCCATCGTCTCCAGTGCCGCTTCGGGGCTCCAGTCGGGCAGGGCGCGCCCGCCCGCCTCGGCGATGCCGGTCTTGGCGAGAGCGTCGCGGTAGAAGGGCGGCACGAGATGCTGGTGGACGTCGACGCGGCGGGAGCGTAGGTCATGGTGCGGCCTCTTGGTTTCTCGGGGAACAGGTCGAGGCCACGTGGTCCGGTCGGAGCTGGGTGGCCTGGGCGATGACGCTTTCCGGTGAGGGCTCGGCGCCGGTGGGCATGTGTTCTCCTCGGCCTGCGGTGGTGCTCCGCGATGAGCGGCGGGCGCCCGGCCTGCGGGTGCTGCTCACCGGTGGGCGTCATGCCTCGCTTGCGGAAGCCATGTGCACCGCGGCCTCGTACACCAGCCGGGCGTGCAACTGGAACATGGCCACGAGGTCGACCGAGTCGCCGCTGATCTCCCGCTGGATGAACAGGCCGTCGGCGCCGGCGACGGCGTAGGTGGCGAGGGTCTGCACCGCGTCCTCGCCGAGGGTGGGGAACAAGGTCTCGATGACCTCGCCGATCTTGGCGCGGGCAATGGCACGGACCTGGAGGAACACCGTCCGGCCCTGGGGTTCGGTGGGCCGCCGTTCCAGGGCGAGCATCAGGCCGAGGCGCAGGAAGTCAGGGGCGTCGACCAGGGATCCGGCGACGTTGGCCGCCATGGAGGCGACGCGTTCCAGCGGTGTGCCGGTGTGCTCGCCGGGGAGTTCGACGGCGACCAGCCAGGTCTCGAAACTGCGCTCGATGACCGCGGCGATCAGGTCGTCCTTGTCCTTGAAGTGCCAGTAGATCGAACTGGCGGGCAGCCCGCACTTGGCGCTGACCGCGGCGATCGAGGTGCCCTCGTAGCCGCGCTCGCCCGCGATCTCGACGGCGGCGTCCAGGATGCGCCGCCGCGACTCCACCCCGTTCGCACGCTTCTTACGCACATTCTCCGACCTGGTCATGGGAGATGCCCTTCCTTCGTGCCCCGCACTTGACCGTTCTCGAGGTCGAGCCTACCGTAGCGCCCATTCCAATTGGAGTGAACGCTACAACAAGAGCCGCGACAGGGACGACAGCGAGGTGACCCGGTGAGTGGGATCAGTGCCGAGGGCAGAGCCGAGGACGGCGCGTACGACGTGGCGGTGATCGGCTACGGACCGACGGGCGTGACGGCGGCGAACCTGCTGGGGGCGGCGGGCCTGAAGGTCGTCGTGCTGGAGCGGGACGCGGAGGTCTATTCCCGGGCCCGGGCCATCTCCACCGACGAGGAGGTCATCCGCATCTGGCAGCGGATCGGCCTGGCCGACCGGCTCAAGCAGGACATGCTGGCAGAGCGCCCCCTCGACTTCGTCGACGCGGACGGCCGCACCTTCCTCAGCGCGCGCCCCACACCCCGCGGCCACGGCCATCCGCCGCAGATGTTCATCTACCAGCCGGCCCTGGAACAGGTCCTGCGCGACGGCGTCGAGCGCTACCCGAACGTGGAGATCCTGCTGCGACACGAGTGTCTGCGGCTGCGCCAGTCCGCAGACGGGGCCGGGGTCGAGCTGACGGTGGTGGGCACCGCCGACGACTCCGTACGACGGCTGCACGCGCGGTACGTGATCGCGGCCGACGGCGGCTCCAGCCTCACCCGCGCCCAGCTCAACGTGGGCTACGAGGGACGGACGTACGAGGACCGCTGGGTCGTCGTCGACACGAAGATGCTGAAGCCCTGGCCGGACCACGACCGGCTGCGCTTCCGCTGCGACCCGGCCCGCCCGGCGGTGGACTGCCCCACCCCGCTCGGCCACCACCGCTGGGAGTTCCCGATCCTGCCCGGCGACGACGAGGCGCACCTGACCACCGACGACGCCATCCTCGCGATGGTGTCCCGGTACGGGATCGGCCGCGACCAGATCAGAATCCTTCGGGCCACCGTCTACAGTCACCACGTCCGCTTCGCCGCCCGCTTCCGGGTGGGCAGGGTCTTCCTCGCCGGCGACGCCGCCCACGCGATGCCGCCATGGATCGGCCAGGGCATGGCGGCGGGCGTCCGCGACGCCGCCAACCTGTGCTGGAAGCTCGCCGCCGTGCTGCGCGGCGAACTGCCCGAGTCCCTGCTGGACAGTTACGAGGCCGAGCGCAAGCCGCACGTGCGCGAGGTCACCCGGCGGGCGGTGTTCGTCGGGCGGATCATCACCGAACGCCGGCTCCCCGTGGCCCGGGTCCGCAACACGACGCTGCGCGCGGTACGCCGGGCGGCGGGCGTCGGATCCCGGCTGGTCGACTCCCACTGGATACCCGTCGCCCGCTACGCCAAGGGTTTCCAGACCCACCCGCGCACCAAGGCCTCCGGGCGCCAGATCCCCCAGCCCCGGGTGACCGGCCCCGACGGCGGCCGGGTCCGCCTGGACGACGTACTCGACGGCCGTTGGGTGCTCCTGCACGCCCGCACCGCCACACCCCAGCCCGGCTGGGACCGTCTGGACGTCCCGTCACTCACCGTCCTGCCGACGGGCTCGACCCCGGCCGAGGAAGCCCTCGTCGACAGCGACGGTGTGCTGCTGGCCTGGCTGGACCAGCACCGCGCCGCCACCCTCGCCCTGCGTCCCGACGCCTACGTGTACGCCGCCGCCCCCGCCGGCTCCCCCCTTCCGCCGCCGCCTTCCGGATTCGCTCCGGCAGTGCGTCCGTCCGCCCCGACCACCCCGATCGCGAGCTGAGGACCGTCATGACCACACAGACCGAACTGCCTCCGATGCAGGAGTCGTTGCTCGAGGTCGCGGGTAGGAAGATCTTCGTCGCGGAGACCGGTGACGGGGCGCCCGTCCTGCTGCTGCACGGCGGCGGCCCCGGCGCCTCCGGCGTCTCCAACTACGCCCGCAACATCGCCGAGCTGGCCAAGCGCCACCGGGTCATCGTGCCCGACCTGCCCGGCTACGGACGCAGCACCAAGGGCATGGACGGGGCCGACCCCTTCGGCTACCTCGCCGACGGCATCCGCGGTGTGCTCGACGTCCTCGGCCTGGACAGGGCGCACCTGGTCGGCAACTCCTACGGCGGAGCCTGCGCCCTGCGTCTCGCGCTCGACACCCCCGACCGCGTCGAGCGCATGGTGCTCATGGGGCCCGGCGGCATCGGAACCACCCGCGCCCTGCCCACCCCCGGTCTGAACAGCCTGCTCAACTACTACACCGGCGAAGGGCCCTCGCGCGTCAAACTGGAGAGGTTCATCCGCCAGTACCTCGTCTTCAACGCCGCCGACGTGCCGGACGGCGTCATCGACGCGCGCTACGAGGCCAGCATCGACCCCGAGGTGATCGCGGCTCCGCCGCTGCGTCGTCCCTCCGGCCCGAACGCCCTGCGCACGCTGTGGAAGATGGACTTCACGCGTGACCCGCGACTGGCCCGGCTGCCCGTGCCCACCTTGGTGCTGTGGGGTGCCGCGGACAAGGTGAACCGCCCCGAGGGCGGCCGTATGCTCGCCGAGCGCATGCCCGACTGCGACCTGTACATGGCGGCCAACACGGGGCACTGGGTGCAGTTCGAGCGCGCCGAGCTCTTCAACCGGCTCTGCGCCGACTTCCTGGCGGGCCGTCGATGAACAACACCGCCCCGGGAGCCTCCGTCTTCGGTGCCGTGCACCTGGGCTACATCGTCATCGAGACCGACCGCTTCGCCGACTGGCGGCGCTTCGGCACCGACGCCATCGGCATGCACCACGACGACCTGGACAAGGACGTCATGCGGTTCCGCCTCGACGACCAGGAGTGCCGCTTCCTGCTGCGGCGCGGGCCGGCCGAGGACGTCGTCGCCACCGGCTGGCACATCGACGACCACACCACCTTCGAACGCATCGAGCACCGCATACGAGCGCACGGAGTGCCTCTCGTCGAAGGTACCGACGACGAGGCGCAGGCGCGGAGCGTGGAACGCCTGTTGCGCTTCCCCGGCCCCAAAGGCATCACCCAGGAGATCTACACGACGCCGGTGAGATCGGCCGAATCCCTGAGGATGCTCGCCTCCGGCTGGGTCACCGGCGACGCGGGCCTGGGCCATGTCGCGATCACCTCCGCCAAGCCCACCCTGATGCGCGGCTACTTCCACACCGTCTTCGACGCCCGCCTCACCGACTTCATCGACGAGACGATCAGCGGCGTCAAGCTCAAGATCCGCTTCCTGCGCGTCAACGAACGGCACCACTCGATCGCGATCGCCGCAGTGCGGGGCCTGCCGATCGACCCGGTCCGCACCCGCGTCCAGCACCTCAACATCCAGGCCGCCTCCCTCGACGACCTGGCCCGCAGTTACGACCGCGTGCACGAACTCGGCTTCGACATGGCCCTGTCCGTCGGTCGGCACACCAACGACAAGGAACTCTCCTACTACGCCCGCACCCCCTCGGGCTTCGAGTGGGAGGTCGGCTGGAACCCGATCGTCATCGACGAGAACACCTGGGAGCCCTCCACCCACCAGGGCATCAGCATCTGGGGCCACACCCCCGTCGGCCAGACCATCGTCGACAAACTCGACCAGTTCCGGCTCGGCGCCCGTTCCCTCGTCCATCCGGAGCGGACGGTCCCCGCCCTCAGCGGCGCAGGCATCCCCGACGCCTGACCTCCCCGACCCACGGCCGGGCCGGACCGTCCTCCCTACGACCCGGCCCGGCCGTGCTCTTCACCATCACCGGCGTGACGCCACCCCCCGTACACCACGTACGGTCCGGGCGGGAAGTTCGCGGTGGAGAGTCACTGCCACTGCCCCACCAGCCCGAGAGCGTCGTGGCCTGTGCCGCCGACTCCTCGTGGAGTCCAGCCTGCCGGTGACCATGGGTGATTGCCGACGAGGATGTGAGCGGCGGTCGGCAGGGGAGCAACCGCGAGCGGACGCTGCTGCTGTCCGGGGAACCAAGGCCAAGCGACACCTGCCGGTGCGGCACGACGGCCCGTGTGCCTGCTGGGCCGCGCAGGCTCGGTCGCCGGGGCTGCGGGCTCCGAGGCGCGCTGGGAGGCGGGAGACGGATCCGTGGCGACTGCGCCGAGCGCCCGCGTGATTCTGTGAGCGTGCACAGAAGAATATCGTTACCTGCTCTTGTCAACGGGGCGAGCCTCGGGTTACCTACGTGTAGCTCATGGGTGTCAGTCGAGATGCATTCTGTGCACGTTCACGGAAACCGGCTGACGCCATCCCGCCGATCCTGCCGGAGTAAGACGTGCTCTCCTCCCTCTTCGACTGCCTGCCGCTCGCACGCGGGGATGACGGCGACTTCGAGCAGACGAGGAAGACAGGCACCGAGCGTCCAGATCACCGACAAACGCGCCGGAGACTACGGCCGGTGCCCCGCGGGCGTCCCGTGGCCCGCCCGCCCGCCTGACCGGCGCGGATCCGACAGGCGTCGTGGGCCTCGGACCGGTCGGCACCACCCGTATCCCCACCGCACTGCACCTCCCGCATCGATCTCGTTGTACGAGAAGGCGAGCCGGGTGCCATCCGCGTCGCCGTCAGCCACACCGCCACCGAAGCCGACGTGCGCCCGCGGGAGCCGACCCAGTCGTGCCGGCGCACGACGGTCGGGCACCCGGAATCGGATCCGACTGGTCCAGGCAGTACCCGCCCCCCGGCCCCCCACGCCCCCCCGTGTCATCCCCGAGCCCATCCCCCTGTGAAAGGACCCTTTGACATGCGCAGACGCAGCATTCTCACCGCAGCCGGTGCCGCGGTGCTGGCGGTGCCGGCCCTGGGCGCCGCACCGGCCTTCGCGAGCTCCGCGACGCACGGCGCCGCGCCCCGCTGCCTTCCGATCCGCGGCATGGACATCTCCTCGCTGCCGAAGAACGAGGAGCACGGCGCCGTCTACCGCCGGGCCGACGGCCGGCTCGACGACCCGATCCACATCCTCGCGGAGGCGGGCATCACCCACGCCCGGCTGAAGGTCTGGGTGGACCCGGCCGACGGCTACAACAACAAGAGGCACATCCTGCCGCTGGCCCGGCGCCTGAAGCGGGCGGGCATCGGCATCTGGATCGACTTCCACTACTCGGACAGCTGGGCCGACCCGGCACACCAGACCAAGCCGGCCGCCTGGGCCGACCTGGACGTGGCGGGCCTGACCAGGGCCGTATACGACCACACCGCTGACGTCCTCGGCGCCCTCAAGCGCCAGGGCACGCCCGCCGAGCTGGTGCAGATCGGCAACGAACTCAACGGCGGCATGCTCTGGCCGACCGGCAACTGGGACCACTGGGACAACCTGGCCGCCTTCCTCAAGGCCGGCCTGCGCGCCGCACGCGACACCACCCCACGCATCCGCACCATCCTCCACCTGGCCAACGGCGGCGACAACGGCCTGTACCGCTGGTGGTTCGACAACGCCGTCGCCCACGGCGTCGACTTCGACATCATCGGCCTGTCCTACTACCCCTTCTGGCACGGCTCCTTGGACCAGGCAGCCGACAACATGGCCGACATCACGGCCCGTTACGGCAAGCCCTGCGTGATCGCCGAGACGGCGTACCCGTTCTCGCTGAGCAGCGAGGACGAGACCAACGACATCATGAACAGCCCCTCCCAGCTCACCGAGGGCTACCCCGCCACGCCCGAGGGGCAGGCCGCATGGCTGCGCGCGGTGGCCGACTTGGCGGCCGCCGTCCCCGATGCCAAGGGCCTGGGCTACTGCTACTGGGAAGGCATGTGGACCTACCGCGCCGGCAGCGGCTGGAACCCGGAGGATCCGAAGTCGGGCAACGCCTGGGAGAACCTGGCCCTGTTCGACTTCGACGACAAGGCGCTGCCCGGCATGCGGACCCTCGGCCACTACCGCTCCTGACCCCCACCCCGTCGGCGTCCGCCCACCGCAGCCGACAGGTCCTTCTCCACGCGGGCGTCGCCCTCCCGGCGCCCGCTCCGCGAGGCACCCCTCATCCGTAGGTGGGGATGGTCAGCAGCGGCCGCAGGTACTCGCGGCACGGGCCGTAGAGTCACCGGTCGGTCCCGGCCACCTGGTCGGAAGCGACCGGTGGCCGGCATGGAGGGCTGTCGTGCGGCTGTTGCCCAAGGGTTCGCCCAACGGAACAACCGCAGGCGGGCGGAGGGGGGGAACGTCTCATCCGACAGCCGAGCCGTGGCCCGGGGGGCGACGGAGCAGATGCAGGCAGATGACCATGGTGAGGAAGGTCTGCCGTTCGGAGGTGTCCAGACGGCGGGTCGCTTCGACGACGTACTGCTGTAACCCCAGCCAGGGGTCGACGGTGCTCACCGTGACACGACCGAGGGTCTCCGGTTTCGGGGTCCGCAGCGGATCGGTCTCCGTGAGCTGCCATTCGACCGAGAGGTGAGCCAGCCACGTCAGGAAGAGCGGTCGGCTCCGCTCCGTCCGGAAGCTCAGCTGCCGGGTCTTGACCAGGCCGGAGGCGCGGGCGCAGCCGACCTCCTGGCCCTCGGCGTCGATGAACCGGAAATGCACCGGGCTCATGGGCCCGAACCTGGCGTGCTTCTCGATGCGGACGATGAACTCGCCCGACACCTGGGCCAGGAGGAAGTCCGTGTCGTCGGTGTTCGTCACCTCGGCGAGCGGTGTTCCCTCCACGGTGGATACGGCCAGTTCGGGACCCCTGTAACGGCGCCACCACGAACGCTTCGGCTGCCTCACCACGACGACCGCCACCTCGAACAGGTCGGGTTCCGTCATCGGTCTCCCTCTCCGCGCCGGCTTCTCCCTTGACCGACCACGCCCACCCACTGTGACCGAGCCCCCCTCGGTTTCCCATCCCTCCGACACATATGGTCGTGCTCGGCCAGGAGGAGGCCGGACTCGGCGGACGGCCCTTGTCCGTCCGTCGCCCTGTCAGCCGCTCGAAACCCGGTCGGCCTCAGCTGCGAGTCTGCGGGTGCCTCCCTTGGGCCTGCCGTCGGGCCAGAGGCGCGGCCGCCGCTTCGCGGCCAGGTCTCCGCCCAGCCCACGCCCGTCGGCCGGGGACCGGCGCGGACCTGCGCATTCCGGCCACGAGGCGCCGGACGCCGGGCCGCACGGGCGAACGCGCTGACGTCAATCGAGGTGCCGCCAGGCAAGGAGGCGACTCCGGGCTGCTCGTGAGGCACAGGCCGCCGCATTGAGATTGGCATCACAGACGGTCTACCGTGAAAACACTTGGAGGGCTCCCCTCCCTTGGGGCGAGCCGAGCAGCGGTGTGCGATGAGGCCGTCTCCAGGTGAAGGAAGTGGTGCCGATGACCGTCGCCTGGGACCAGATAGGGGGTCTGGTCGATGCCCACGAGCGTTTCCTGACCGGTGCCCGGGTCGACTCGGATGTGCGTGGCTCAGTGCTCGAGTCCTGGAAGCGGTGCAGGTCCGCCGGGCTGGAGCCACACCAGTTGCTGGTTCCCTACAGGTCTGACCTGGAGCTGGACGACCGTTTCCTGCGCGCGGCCGACCCGGTGCTGAAGGACCTGGCCGCGTCGCTGGTCGACGTGAGCATGACGGTCGTGCTCTGTGACGGGCGGGCCCGCATGATCCAGCGGTACGGCGGTGACCGGACGCTGCGCCAGCGCCTCGACGACATACGGTTCGCCCCCGGATTCGACGCATCCGAGCAGGTCGTGGGCACCAACGGCGTCGGCACCGCGCTGGCCGAGCGATCTCCTTTCTACGTCGTCGGCCGTGAGCATTTCGCCGACTGCCTGCAGCCTTTCACCTGTGCGGGCGCGCCGGTCCGCAATCCGCTCAGCGGACACGTCGAGGCGGTCCTCGATCTCACCTGCCTGCGCGCCGACGGCGACCCCGCCATGCTGCGGATGGTCCGTGAAGCCGTCCGCGGTATAGAGGGGCGGTTGCTGGAACAGGCCACGCAGCGCGAGCAGGCGTTGCTTGCCGCGTATCGGCGGGCCGAGCGGGACACGAGCGGCACGCGCGCATGGCCACAGCAGCCCGCACACGCCTTCTCGGAGCATCGCACCACCCACGACGACGGCGACCTCGGCCGGATCGACCTGGCCGTGCTGCGGGAGAAGGCCGAGGAACTGATTGCCGCACCGCACCGGGCCTTCGACGAGGTGGCCCTGTCCGGCGGCCGGATCGCCACCCTGCTGCGCCGCCCGGTCATCGGCGCGGCGGGTGAGACGGGAGTGGTCATCGAGGCCCGTGTCCTCGGTGGCCCGCGTCTGCGCCATGTCGAACTCACCGCACCGGAGGTGCCGGCCGGGGCCGCCGCAACGGCCACGACAGCGTCCCCCGCACGGACCGCCACGACGACGGTCCTCTCCGTGACGCCTGCCGTCGACATGCATACCGTCGTGCCGTCGCCCTCGCCCAGCGTGCCGCTATGGCCCAAATCGCCCGCGGCCTCACCCACGCCCGGGGCCGCGACGGACACCGACGGATCCGGGGACGACGCCTGGTTGCTGCTCGTCGGCGAGCCCAGCGTCGGTCGGCTGGCCGTTCTGGCCCGTAAGCGTCTCGAGTTGCTGTACGACGCCGGCGTCCGCATCGGCACCACCCTGGACGTCACGCGCACCGCGGAGGAACTGGCGGACGTGGCCGTTCCCCGGTTCGCCGACTTCGCCGCGGTCGACCTGGCCGACCCGGTGCTGCACGGAGAGGAACCGGTGCCGACCGGGGCGGGTACCCCGCTGCGCCGGGTCGCGCTGGGCGCCGTATACGCGGAGCCCGCGCTGTACGGCGTCGGCGACCGGGTCGGCTATGTCCCCTCCACGCCGCAGGCCCGGAGCCTGGAGAGCGGGCAGTCGGTGCTCGAACCCGTGCTGGCCGAGGCCCGCGGCTGGATCGCCAACGATCCGGGACGCGGCGGACGGGTGCTCGCGGCGGGCGTCCACTCCCTGATCACGGTCCCGCTACGGGCCCGGGGCGTGACCCTCGGTGTGGTGAGTTTCTACCGCTGCCGGCAGCCGGCCCCCTTCGAGGAAGACGATCTGTCCCTGGCCCAGGAGCTGGTCGGCCGGGCGGCGATCTGCATCGACAACGCCCGCCGCTACACGCGCGAGCACAACACGGCCCTCGCCCTTCAACGCAGCCTTCTGCCCCGCGGCAGGCCCGAGCAGAACGCCGTCGAGGTCGCCTACCGCTACCTGCCGGCGCGGGCCGGGGTGGGCGGCGACTGGTTCGACGTCATCCCGCTGTCCGGTGCCCGGGTTGCGCTGGTGGTCGGCGATGTGGTCGGCCATGGTCTGCACGCCGCCGCCACGATGGGCCGCCTGCGCACCGCCGTGCACAACTTCTGCTCTCTGGACCTGGCACCCGACGAACTCCTCACCCACCTCGACGACCTGGTCGGCCGACTCGACCGGGGCGAGGGCTGGGCGGTGGAGAACACGCAACCGGACACCGGAATCATCGGCGCCACCTGTCTGTACGCCGTCTACGACCCCGTGCTGCGGCGCTGCACCTTCGCCCGTGCCGGGCATCCGCTTCCCGCGGTCGTCCGCCCCGACGGCACGGTGGACTTCGTCGATCTGCCGCCGGGGCCGCCGCTCGGGCTCGGTGGGATGCCCTTCGAGACAGCGGAGCTGGAACTGGCCGAAGGCAGCCAGTTGGTGCTCTACACCGACGGTCTGATCGAGGACCGGCTCCAGGACATCGACGTCGGCCTGGAGCGGCTCCGCACCGCCCTGGCCTGTGCGGAGCGGGCGCCGGAGGACACATGCGAGGCGGTCCTGGACGCGCTGCTCCCGGCCCGGCCGGCCGACGACGTCGCTCTGCTCGTCGCCCGTACCCGCGCGTTGGGGCCGCAGCAGGTCGCCCAGTGGGAGCTGCCCAGCGACCCGGCAGTCGTCGCCCGCATCCGCGCTGCCGTCACGCGTCGGCTGGCCGCCTGGGGACTCGACGAACTGGCCTTCACGACCGAACTCATCGCCAGCGAGCTGGTCACCAACGCCATCCGGCACGCGACCGGGCCGGTCCAGTTGCGGCTGCTCCGCGACCGCACGCTGATCTGCGAGGTCTCCGACGGCAGCGGTACCGCGCCGCGGCTGCGTCGCGCCAGAACGGAGGACGAGGGCGGGCGCGGCCTCTTCCTCGTCGCCCGGCTCACCGAGCGCTGGGGAACCCGTTACACATCCACAGGCAAGATCATCTGGACGGAGCAGCCCCTGCCGCGATCACCGTCCGTCGCCTCTGCGGACCCCCTGGATCCCACTCCGTAAGTACGACACGTCGGCATCGGGGCGCTCATCCCCCCCTGTTTCCCGACCACCAGTGCGTGGGGCACGGTCATCGACCCTGCGATCCGGTGGTGTTCGAGGTCGTCCGGATGGCATCTTCCGCCGCACCGGTGGAGTGTGGCGGCCGCCTGCGGGCGTGATCGTTCACCTGGTCGTGGTCGCTCCTGCTGTCGTGACGACGGTGGCGGGCGAGGCAACGGGCCCGAGCGCATGGCCGGCTGCGATGGGCGCTGACTCTTCACACCGCTGTCGTCACCCGCAGGAAACCGCGTCGGAGCGCGGTCGCGATCAGGTGGACGTCGTGCTGTCCTGGGGTGGTAGGCAGGGGAGTGAACCGATGCGGCATCTTCCGACTTCTGTCCTCGTCCCCTCCCGGTCGCCGGCGCCGACCGGGGCGGGTGGCGCGTTGCTGCCGGCGCGGGAGCTCGCGGTCGCGTGGTCGGTGGTCGTCCTGATCGCTGTGCCGGCCTGGGTGCTGACCGTGGGGCAGGCCCGCGAGATGGGGGTCGAGCCGGGGACGATGGGGATGGCGCTGCCGCTGTTCTTGTTGCTCTGGGTGACGATGATGGCGGCCATGATGCTGCCGTCCATGGCGCCGGTGGCCCTGACCTGGGTGCGGGGGATCGGGCGGCGGTCCTCCGGGTGGAGCCGGGTGGGGCGCACCCTGGAGTTCGTCGGCGGGTATCTGCTGGTCTGGACGGCCTTCGGGCTGCTCGCCTACGTGGCTCTGGCCGTCACCGGCGACCTCGTGGGCGACCACCCCACAGCAGGACGCTGGATCGGCTCGGCGGCCTTCCTCCTGGCGGGCCTCTACCAGCTCGGGCCCCTCAAGAACGTCTGTCTGCGGCACTGCCGCGACCCCATGAGCCAGCTGGTGCGCTACGCCGGGTTCCGGCAGCCGGCCCGCGATCTGCGGGTGGGCGTCCACCACGGCGGCTACTGCGTCGGCTGCTGCGCGGGGCTGATGGTCGTCCTCGTGCCGCTCGGGGTGATGAACGTGGCGGCGATGGCCGGGCTGGCGGTGGTGATCTTCGTGGAGAAGCTGTGGTCACGGGGACCGCTGCTCGCCCGGGTGATGGGCGTCGTCTTCCTCGTACTCGCCGTACTGGCGCCGTTCCAGGATTGGCTGCTGCCGGGGCTGCAGGAGTCGGCGCCGTCGATGGGCGGCATGTGAACACCTGCGGCAAGCTGGAAGAGAGAGACCGCCTCGCGATCCGCGTGCGGGCTCGGGATGTGCGGTCTCGCCACTTTCGACGGAGCTCCCTCGGGCTCGACGGGAGGGAAGCGAGATGACGGAACAGGTCACCACCAATACCCGCTGGCATCTGGCCGGCGACTGGTTCGACGTGTGCAAGTGCGCCATACCGTGCCCCTGCACGTTCGCGCAGCCTCCGACCTACGGTGACTGCGAAGGCGTACTGGTCTGGCACATTCGTGAGGGCAACTACGGCGACGTGCGGCTCGACGATCTCAACGTCCTGATGCTCGGCACTTTCGTGGGCAACGTCTGGGCCGGCGAGCACACCGACGCGTACGCCGCGGTCTTCCTCGACGAACGCGCAGACGACCGACAGCGGGCCGCGCTCGGAACCGTTTTCGGAGGTGAGGCCGGTGGCTGGCCGGCACGGTTCGGGGAGATGCTCCGGCCCGAGATACGCGGCATGGACATTGCGCCGATCCATGTGGAGATCGACGAGGACCTCGCCACCTGGCGAGCCGAGATCCCCGGCCGGGTCACGGCCACTGCCGAGGCACTCACCGGCCCGACGGCACCGGAAGGCGCCCGCGTCCAGCTCCACAACGCCCCGGGTGCCGAGATCGGACCGGGCCAGGTAGCCACCTGGGGCCGATCCACCGCCGACCGTGCCGACGCGTTCGGCTTCTCCTGGGACCGTTCGGGAAAGTCGAGCAAGCACTTCCCCTTCGACTGGGCGGGACCCGACTGAGCGCCGGGATCAAGGAAGCTGCTCTCAACTTGAAGCGTCAAGTGAGATGACTTGATGCTTCAAGCTATGCTCGTCGCATGAGCACAGATGGGCCCCGCTGGCTCGACGACGAGGAGCAGAGCACCTGGATGGCGCTGGCCGGGCTGCTGATCCAGCTTCCGGGCGCACTCGACGCCCAACTCCAGCGCGACGCCGGGATCAGTCACTTCGAGTACCAGGTGCTCGCGGGGCTCTCCATGACACCGGAGCGCACGCTGCGGATGAGTGTGCTCGCCGAGTTCGCCGTCGCCTCGCTCTCCCGGCTGTCCCACACCGTCAAGCGGCTCGAGAAGCAGGGCTGGGTGCGTCGTACGCCCGATCCCGACGACGGCCGCTACACCCTGGCCACCCTCACGGACGCCGGCTGGGACAAGGTCGTCGCCACCGCCCCGGGCCATGTCGCCGAGGTGCGCCGCCTGGTCTTCGACCCGCTCACCAAGGCTCAGCAGAAGCAGGTGCGGGAGGCGGGCCGCCGTATCAACACCACCATCAACCCCGAGGGCTTCTGCCCCGACGCCTGACGCACACCGACGGCGCCCGACCCGGCGTCCGGCACCCGACGGCGATCGGCGTCGCCGGTTCCGGCCGCGTCCCGCGCCCCCGACCTCCGCCCTCCCCACCGAAAGGCCCCCTGTGCGATCCATCCTCGACCCCGAGACGCCCGGCGGCGCCTATGACGCCTTCCTGACCGGGGCGCTGCCCCGGGCCCGTGCGCAGCGGGCCTGGACGCCGGCCGACGGCCCGCTCCCCGCTCTCTACCTCAGCCACGGCGCACCCCCGCTCTTCGACGACGGTCCCTGGCTGCGGCAGCTCTTCGACTGGGCGCAGTCCCTGCCCAAGCCCACGGCGATTCTGATCGTCTCCGCGCACTGGGAGGACGCCCCGCTCGCCGTCTCCGCCGCTGCCGCGGGCACTCCGCTGGTCTACGACTTCGGCGGCTTCCATCCGCGCTACTACCGGATGCGCTACGACACCCCCGACGCGACCGCGCTCGCCCACCGCGTCGCGGCGACCATGCCCGCCGGCGAACCCCTTCACCAGCACACCGACCGCGGCCTGGACCATGGCGCCTGGGTCCCGCTCATGGCGATGTACCCGCTCGGTGACATCCCCGTCCTGCAGATGTCCATGCCCTCCCACGCCCCCGGGCGGCTCATGGACATCGGGCGGCGTCTCGCCCCTCTGCGCGAGGAAGGCGTCCTCGTCATCGGCTCGGGCTTCATGACCCACGGACTGCCCTTCGTCACCCGGGCGATGTTCGAAGGCGCCGTCCCCGCCTGGTCGTCCGAATTCGACGCCTGGGCCGCCGACGCCCTCGCCCGCGGGGACGTCGACGAACTCGCCGCCTACGCCACCCGAGCCCCCGGCATGCCCTTCGCGCACCCCACCCCCGACCACTTCCTGCCGATCTTCATCACGCTCGGCAGCGCCGACAACGCCGAACGGCCCGCCCACACGGCCATCGACGGTTTCATGATGGGCTTCGCCAAGCGCTCCTTCGCACTGGCCTGACACGGTTCCGGCGCCGGCATGATGCGCGGGCCTCATCGTCGGCGGGTCGCGGCGAGGAGCCGGTCGGCCAGGTCGCCGTCGAGGCGAATGGATTCCGGCCGCTGTGGGGGCGTCGTCCACGGGGGCAGTCGTACGGAGTGCTCGTCGTGCAGGCGTTGGATGTGGTGGGCCACGCGGTGCACGGATCCGGGGAACGTCTCCGGGGCCAGGCACAGGATGAACATGCCGATACCCGGGGGCTCCGATCCGCGATCGAAGGGGGCCGCGTCGATCGAGAAGGCGGCCCCTGCCCAGGTGGCCAGCAGCTCGCCGAGGAGCGCGATGTTGCCGCCCCGGTGACCGCCGAACGGCAGGAGCGCGCCCTGGAGAGCCAGGTCGGGATCGGTGGTCGTCGCACCGTCCGGTCCGACGGCCCAGCCTTCGGGAAGCGGGGTTCCCGCCTGTGCCGCCCGGCGCACATTGACGTACGCCGTCTGCGAGGACGCCTGGTCGATGACGAACGGCTGGGCGTCGGCGCGCGGCACGGCGTAGGCGATCGGGTTGGTGCCGAGCACCCTGGTGGCCGAACCCCCGAGTGACATGAGCGCCGGGCTGTTGGCGCACGCCACGGCGACCAGTCCCGCTTCGGCCAGCCGTCGCGGGTAGGAGCCGAGCTCTCCGCAGGTGTAGGAGTTCCGGATCCACAGGGTCGCCGCCCCCAGAGATGCCGTCGTCTCCACCAGCTCCGTGAAGGCCTCGTCGAAGGCGACCTGGGCGAGACCGTGACGGGCGTCGGCCACGAGGCAGGCCGGTGCGGCCCGGAACACCTCCGGGGATACGCCGGCGACGATGCGACCGGACTCGTAGGACCGGAGGTAGTCGAACAGGTGCGCGACACCGACGGCGGTGTTGCCCGCGCTCTCCGCCGTGACGGTGGCCAGGGCCAGTGCCTGCGCGGCGCGCTGATCGGCACCCGCGGCCACCGCGGCCCGCGTGCAGAGGTCGATCAGCCGGTCACGCTCGACCGTGACCGTCCCGGCCTCACCGGACCGCCGTGCCATGGGTGTCCTCACAGAATGCTGTCGATGAACGTGCGTGTGGACTCGTGCACGGGTGCGTCGATGACCTGGGACGGCGGGCCCTTCTCCACGAGCCGGCCCTCGGACATGAAGACCACCTCGTCGGCGACGCCCCGGGCGAAGCCGATCTCATGGGTGACCACGATCATCGTCATGCCGCTGGTCGCCAGCCGCTTCATCACATTCAGCACCTCACCGACCAGTTCGGGGTCCAGGGCCGAGGTCGGCTCGTCGAAGAGCATGACGCTGGGCTTCATCACCAAAGCGCGTGCGATCGCCACGCGTTGCTGCTGGCCGCCGGACAGCGTGCTCGGATAGACATCGGCCTTGTGGGCCATGCCCACTTCCTCCAGCGCCTGCCTCGCGTCCCTCATGGCCTGCGCCTTGTCCACGCCCTTCACCCGGCGCGGCGCCTCGATGAGGTTCTCCATCACCGTCATATGAGGAAAGAGGTTGTACGACTGGAAGACCATGCCGGTCTTGGTGCGCTGCTTCGCGACGGCCGCCGGCGACAGTTCGTGCAGCTTGTCGCCCTTGATGCGGTAACCGATCACCTCGCCGTCCACGACGACGGTGCCGCTGGAGGGACGCTCGAGGTGGTTGACGCACCGCAGCATGGTGCTCTTCCCCGAGCCGGACCGTCCGAGGATAACGACCACCTGGCCGCGGTGCACCTCCAGATCGACGCCCTTCAGGACCTCGACCGGTCCGAAGTTCTTGTGGAGGTCGATGATCCGGACGATGGGGTCGGCCGTCGGGGCGGCCGTGCCGCCAGGCGCGGACGTTGTTGCGCTCATGAGTGATTCACCGGTCCTTTCGTCACGTCGTGGTCGGGTTGTCGTGGGACTGGGACCGCTGAGAGAACCGGGAGTTGAGCGACCGGAGCTTCGCGAGTCCGCTCGGCCGGTGTGCGCCGACCTGGACGCCGCGCCCGTAGTGACGTTCGATGTGGCTCTGGGCGTAGGACAGCACGGTGGTGCAGACCAGGTACCAGATCGAGATGACGACGAGCAGGGGGATCGTGCGGAAGTTCTGGGAGTAGATCAGCTGTGCCGAGTACAGCAGGTCGGCCAGGGCGATGATGCTGACCAGCGAGGTGTGCTTCAGCATGCCGATGACCTGGTTGCCGGTGGGCGGGACGATGACCCGCAGGGCCTGGGGCAGGACCACCCTGCGGAAGGTCAGCCACCGGTTCATGCCGAGCGCGACGGCCGCCTCCGACTGGTGTCTGGGCACCGAGAGCAGACCACCGCGCACGATCTCGGCCATGTAGGCCGATTCGTTCAGGGTCAGTCCGATGATGGCGACGGCCCAGAGGTTCAGCACGCTGTTGGTGGCCGCGCCGGCGATCTCGGGACCGCCGAACGGCACGCTGAGCGACAACCGGGGGTAGAGGGCCGAGAGGTTGAACCAGAAGATCAGTTGGACGAGGAGCGGTGTGCCTCGGAAGAACCACAGATAGGCGCCGGAGAGGTACGAGAGCACCCTGTTCTCCGACATCCGGCAGGCGGCCAGAACGATGCCGAGGACGATGCCCAGCGTCATCGACACCCCGGTGAGGAGCAGGGTGGTGCCGAGGCCCTTCATGATCTCGGGGTTGAAGAGGTACTCCCGGACGACCCCCCACTCGTAGTTGGCGTTGGTCATGACGGAGTAGCCCAGACTCGCCGCGACGAGGAGAACCAGCAGGGCGGCGAGGCGCCGGCCGGGATGCCGCATCGGGACGAGTTCCGAGGGCGGGGTGTCCGACGGGCCCACACGGGTGGAGTCCAGGGCGATGGCGGTTTTCATCAGTCGTCTCCCCTCGATCAGCCGGTGGAGGCCGGGAGGATCTCGGCCTTCTCGATCAGCCCCTGGCCCTCGTTGAACTTGTCGAGGATCTTCTGCAGCTCACCGTTCTCGATCAGATGGTCGGTCGCCGCCTTCACGGCCACGGCGAACTTCGCCGAGTCGCCGTCGCGCCCCAGCACCAGACCGGTCTTGTACTTGGGAGCCCAGGGCAGCTCGATCAGCGAGAACTGGTTCTTGGCCTGGCTCATCACATAGGCCACCTGGCTCGCGCTGCTCACCGCCGCCTCGACCCGACCTCCGCGCAGGGCGAGGTTGACGCTGGCCTGCGAGTCGAAGGTCTTGACGGTGATCGGGTCCTTGCCCGCGCTCTTGCACTTGCTCACCAGCCCCGAGGCCAGCTTCGCCTCGGCGGATCCGAGCAGCGCCGCCACGGTGTGACCGCAGAGGTCCGTCTCGCTGCCGGCGCTGGTGATCTTGCTGCCGGCGGGCACCATGAGGGCGTCGCTCGACTCGTGGTTGGTGACGAAGGTGACCGTCGCCGTGCGCTCGGGCGTCGCGTAGATCTCCCCGGTCGCTGCGTCGTAACGGGCTGCCTGCAGGCCGGCGATGATGCCGTTGAAGGGGACGATCTTGATCTTGACCTTCAGCCCCATGACCGCGGCGATCTTGTTCACGTTCTCGATGTCCCAGCCGGTGGGGGTGCCGCCGTTGGCGGGCTCGATCACCGCGGGCGGGTAGGTGGCGGCGGCGATCGTCAACGTCCCCTTCTGCGCGATCGACTTGGGGACCATGGCGGCGATCGAGTCGACCTTCGCCGACGTGTCGCCGGACCCGGTGGACCCGGAGGACCCCGCATCGGACGAACCGCACGCGGCCGTCGATCCGATCAGGGCGACGGATCCGGCGATCGCCGCGAGGTGGACCAGACGTGGATGACGCAGACGCTTCATGACGCGCTCCTTTGGCGGAAAATGCCAGGGCGGATTGATTCCGACTCGTGCCCGGTTCGCGTTGAAGCGGGGCTCGGTGGTGGCAGGTAACTTCGCACCTCCACCCAGGCCTGACAAGATGTGATCACAGATCTTTTTTGCTTCGTTACGTGCGAAATGGCCTGTGACCTGCGAAAACGTGTCTTCCGAAAAATTCGATGCGCGACTGCGGGGCCGATCATGAGGATCGCGAGCACGCCTGGGGGAGCGGTGGCGTGGTCGCCTGCCGCCCAGCGCGGGGCACAAGAGGATTCCGGTCAGCGGACCGGTTCGCGTGGGACTGCCGGCGACTCGGCTACGGCTCACATGGCGGCGTGGGGGCGCAGCGTCGGCCGCGCCGGAACGTCAGAGTCGGGGACGTCGGGGGTGTCGGGGGTGTCGGGGGTGTCGGGAACGGCCGGGGGGCTTCAGCCGCTTCAGCCGTGGGACTCGAGTTGCGCCTTGATCCGGTCGGTGGCATCGACGAGCGACTCGTTGGAGATGGCGGCCGCCGCCTCGGCGTCGCTCGCGTCGGCGGCCGCGACGAGGAGTTCCTGGTAGCGCCAGAGTGAGGTGTCGCCCGGCGTGTCGAGGGCGGCCCGGGCGCCGACGATCTTGTAGGCGCGGCAGTGCTGCCACATCGTGCGGATGGTGCCGAGCAGTACGGGGTTGCCGCCCGCCTCGTAGAGGATGGTCAGCAAGGCCTCGTCATGGTCGAGGTAGGGGATGACGGCGCCCTCGGTGATCGCGCGCTGCATCAGCTCGAACTCCTGGCGCATACGGGCGACGTCCACGGAGCCGATCTGCGCGGCACCCCGGCGCGCGGCCTCGACCTCCAGGAGACGTCGCGTCTCGTAGACGTGGAGCAGTTCGGCGGGGTCCAGGCCTTTCACGACCGAGCCCTTGTGCGGAACGCGTTCGGCGAAGCCGGACTCCTCGAGGCGTCGGATCGCCTCACGTACCGGCATCACGCTGGTTCCGACTTCGGCGGCGATGTCCCGGATCCGCAGACGGTAGCCGGCCGGATACTCACCGCTCGTGATCGCCTCATGCAGAACCGCGTACACCTTGTCGGTCAGCGAGGGCGACGGCTCGACGCGTTTGGACATAGGCACGACTGAATCATAAACAGCCTGGTCGGTGGAGGGATTCGGGGCTTCACGTCCGCCGTGACCCGGACGGGAAGCGCCTCGCACGTGCTCCTCGTGACTCATCCGTGCGAACTCCTTCCGAACCATTGTGTGATCTGTGATCACATCCTAGGGTGGCCGCAACTCGTGCACGTCACACGTCCCTGCCGCAGCCAAGGGAATCCGCATCACGCCATCGAGAAGAGGAACGCTCATGAAGGACGTGGTCATCGTCGGTGGTGGTGTGGCGGGGTTGGCCGCGGGCTGGCGGTTGCGGCACTGGGACACGCTCCTGCTGGAGTCGGAGGGCCGGGTCGGCGGACGCGTCCGCTCGGAACGCCGCGGACCGTACTGGCTGAACTGGGGCGGGCATGTGTATGCCGGTGGTGATTCGGCGACGTCGTGGCTGCTGAACAGCACGGGTGTGGACTCCGTTGAGGTACCCGGCTCGCTGGCCGGGCTGTCGATGAACGGCAAGCTGCTGCTCAAGGGCCGGGTGGAGACGTACCCCTTCCGGATCCCGATGCCGATGGCGGCGAGGGTCGGCATGGTCAGG
>NZ_JBEXXE010000055.1:0-78928 GCF_040630255.1 Streptomyces sp. NPDC005820 | reverse complement strand
TCTCGGCTGCGCTCGAGCGGGGGGACCCCCATCGCGTCGACGCCCTCCTCCGCCTTGCAGTTGGGCCCACCAGACCCCGCTCACCTGCGCTGATCGGTCACCGTTGCCTTCCTGCGACCTGATCCGCCGGACAGGCCCTAGGCCGAGGCGTGGGCGAGTGCGGTGAGGTCCGGGATCAGGGCGGCCAGTTCCTCCAGGAGACTGTCCATGCTCGTCACGTCGGGCATCGGGTAGACGAAGCACACCCCGTCCGCCGAGACCGAGACCGCGGGTCCCGCGAACCGGGCCAGCCGCTGGGGCAGGTCGGAGGCGTAGAACCGTTCGGCCGTCCCCGCCGGGTCGTCGCTCATCGTGAGGTACGGGACGCCGCCGGGGGAGCGCAGGCCGAGCTTCGCCGCGCTCCAGTCCCGCTCGAGGCGCAGGGCGGGGCGGTCGCCGGGCACCTCGAAGCACACGATCAGCCAGTGCCGTACGTCCCTGCGCCCGGACTGCTCCCAGCGCCGGGCGACGGTGACCCGGTGCTCGTCGAGCGGGCCGGTCGCGCCGAGGCCGCGCAGGGTGCGCAGCAGCCAGGGGAAGTGGCCCGCGTACCCCGCCCATTCGGCGCCGTCCGGGCCCCGTTCCAGTCGGCTCCAGCCGGGATCTCCCGCCAGGACGGCCATCGCCCGGTCCGCCTTGCGCGCCCGGCGCAGGGTGCGGGCCGCGAGGGTTCCGCCGACGACGAACGGGGCCAGGATGATGACCGACCACATGATCCAGGGAAGCATCGAAACCGATGTCCTTTCGCTCCGGGCGGGGGCGTGGGTACGCATCCTCGCCCGGGCGGTCGCGCCGGGACATCGTGGGAACTACGTAGGGGACTACGGAAAACGCACGTCCGCCCCGGCGCCTTGAGGGTGCCGGGGCGGACGTACCGGAGAAGCCGCAGAAGCCGTGGAGGCAGGCGTCAGGCGCGGGTCGCCTTGCGGCGGCGGGTGGCCACCACGATCGCGGCGCCGCCGGCCAGGAGCGCGGCGGCTCCGCCCGCGAAGAGCGGGGTGTTGCTGCTGGCGCCGGTCTCGGCGAGGTCGCCGCCACCGCCGGTGCTGCCGCCGGTGACGGGCGTGCCGCTCGACTCGGAGGCGGACGGGGTCGGCGTGGCCGACTCGGTCGACGTGGACTCCGAGGCGGAGGGCGAGGGCGAGGTGCTCTCGGACGAGTCGTCCGAGGGGGTGGACTCGGACGCCGACGGCGACGGCGAGGAGCCGCCGCCCCCGGCCGGGGTCGACGGGGGCGGGGAGGACGGGGGCTGCTCGGTGGACGTGCAGTCCTTCGTGCCGCCGTTCCAGGCCGCGATCAGCTTGTCCTTGATGACGGGACGGTCCGGGCCCTTGGGCAGGTTGCCGTGTTCGAAGCCGTCCTTCGCGTCGAGCTTGCCGTCGAACTTCACCGCGCCCCGGTAGAGGTCGATCTGGGCGTAGCAGCCCGCGTCGGGGACGGCGATGTCGAGGGTGTCGGTCTGGCCGGGCTTGACCGTCACGGTGTCGAAGTCGACGAAGACCTGCTCACCGGAGGTGCCGAAGGTGGCGCCGTGGGCGAGGTAGGAGGCCAGGGAGGCGGTGCAGGTGCTCGCGTCGCCCGCCGTGCGGACGGCGATGTGGACCTTGCCGTCCTGGGTCGGCTTGAGGTTCTGGTCGTCGACCCGCACCGAGTCGAAGAAGTTCTTGCCGTCGAGCGAGAACTGGCAGCGGTCGGTCCCCGTCTCGGTGCCCGCGCCGGTGCCGGGCTGGTAGTGCCCGCCGGACTTCCAGCCGTCGCCGCCGGGCCCGGAGTTCGCGAAGGCGCCGGAGGCGGCGGCCACGGAGGCGGCGCAGAGGGTGAGCGTGGCGGCGCCCGTCCCCAGCAGGCGGCGCACGGTGACACGTCTCGCTATGGACATGCGTATCCATTTCTTGGCGAATGCCGGTTCTTGGCGAATGCCGGGGCAATGCCAGGGCTGATTGGTCAGATCAGAGGAAGCGGAGAAACACTGGGCCCTTGGGTCACAGGCGCCACAGTGTTCGCCCATCGTCGTTCGCCTGCCAGATCGCTGTCAACCTGGGATAAACCCTGGGGAGTTCAAGTTTCCATCACGACTTCATCACGTGTGGAACGTTCCCCTCCGGACCGCCCGCGGGTTCCTTTTCCCGGCAAGCCGGACAGAATTCCGTCCGTGACCGACGCCCTCCGGCTCAGCCCTTTCCAACCGACCCGGCCCAGGTCGGGACCTGGCCTCAGCCGCCCGTGCCCGCGTTCGCGGCGGCACCCGCACCGGCACCGGCACCCGCACCGGCCGTCGAGTTGGCCGCGCCGCCCGCGATGCCGTCGATGTCCACCGGGGTGGACGTGGCGTTCGGCGGCGGGGTGAGGACGATCTGCGGCTGACCGGCGGGCGGGGCCGGCGGGGTCAGGTCCGTCTTGGGCAGCTTGGGCGCGGTGGTCTGCTGGAAGAGCGTCGAGTCGAAGTCGACCAGACCGGTCTTCTCCATCACCGTGATGTGGTCCAGGACGGTGTCGTTGGCCTGGTCGGCCAGGGCGCGCACCAGGGAGTTCTTCGTCGTCGACCGGATCTTCGCCACGGTGTTGAAGATGGAACCGTGCGTCATGCGCAGGATGTTGGCGAAGTCGGTGTCGAACTGCGCACCGGTATCGCCCTTGAGCTGGGTCACGAAGCCCTCCTGCTGGGGGCTCGCCACGTTGGGCAGCGTGATGTTCAGCATCGGCGCGATCTTGCGGCAGGTGGTGTCGAGGGCGGCGTGACCGTCGATGAGGTGCTCGCTCGCGGTGAGGACGGCCTTGCTCGTCCCCTTCTGCAGACCGATCTGGCCCACCGGGTACTCCCACAGACCGGCGGCCCGCACCTTCACGACGAAGTCGCGGTCGCCCTCGGTCAGGGGGCCCCACTGGGTGTTCGCGATGACTCTGTCGGTGGAGGTCGACACCGTGTCCAACCCCAGCATCGAGGGGTAGGCGAGGGCGCCGAGAGTCAGCGCCAGGGCTCCACCAACGAAGAGAGTTCCCATCGCGTTCCGCGAGAGTTGCACCGTTCCTCCTGCCCGGTCGGGGATCCGCCGACGGTAGGACTCCGGCGGGGGTCGGACGCACTGGAGTACGCATGGGGAGCCGCCGCGACTCTATGTGGTTCGTAAAATCTTTGCGGCTGTATGAGTTCCCATCAGAAACTGGCCGTTGAGCTGGGCCGTTGAACTGGGCCGTCGCGAGGGGGCGTCGATGCGAGCGAATGTCGTCGGGATCACGTACTACCCGGTGAAGGGGTGCGCGGGGGTCGCGCTCACGGAGGCGACGGTGACTTCGGAGGGGCTGCTCGACGACCGTGCCTGGGCGGTCGCGGACGAGCAGGGCGACCTCCGCTGGCAGGGCGCGGACCCGCGGCTCGCGGTGATCGCCCCGGAACTGCGGGACGGCGAGCTGACGCTCAGGGCGCCGGAGGCCGAGCCGCTCACGGTGACCGGACCCGGCCCCGGGGCCGACGCCTGGCTGACCCGGGTCCTGGGCCGCCCGAGCCGACTGGTCCGCACCTCCGCCGGGAACGCCTCCCGGCTGCACGTCATCTCCCGGGCCGGCCTGGACGCCCTCAACCGGCGCATCGCCGCCCGTGGCGCCGCCCCCCTCCCCATGAACCGTTTCCGTCCCAACCTCGTCGTCGACGGCTGGACCACCCCGCACACCGAGGACGACACCCCCCGTCTCGCCATCGCCGGCACCGAACTGGCGTTCACCCAGCTCACGGTCCGCTGCGCCGTCACCATGGTCGACCAGGCCACCGGCCGTCGCGCGGGCCCCGAGCCCCTGCGCACCCTCGCCGACTACCGCCGCGCGGACGGCGGGGTCGTCTTCGGCGCGTACTTCGAGGTACGGCGACCGGGACGGGTGACGGTGGGCGACGAGGTGAAGACGCTCGGGTGACCACCCCCACCCCCTCTCCTCCACCCATACGGCCCTCCCCACCCCTCCTCCTCGCCGCTCGCCGGTTCGAATGGGGGGATGAGCCCCGACGAGCGCAATCCGGAGAAGGGTGAGCTGGAGAAGGGTGAGCCGGGGAACCCCGAGCCGGAGTATCCCGAGCCGGAGTACCCCGTGGCCGCCCCCTTCTCCCCGCGTGTGTATGCCGGGCGGCTGTACCGGGCCGCCGGGGAGGCTGCTGCTGTGCGGCTCAGTGGGGTGCTTGTCACCGGTGGGCCCGATCTGGTCTGGTTGTGCGGGCACCGGCCGGGGAGCGCGCCGGATCGGCTCACCCTGCTCGTCCTCACCCCGGAGGCCGAGCCCCGTCTGCTGGTCCCCGCGCGCGATCTCGCGGACGTCTCGGCGGGGCCCGTCGCCGGTGCGGTCCGGCTCACCGCCTGGGCCGACGGCCAGGACCCGTACGCCGCCGCGGCCGGTCTGCTCCTGCCGCACGGCCACTACGGCATCGGCGACGCCACCTGGTCCGTCCATCTGCTCGGCCTGGAGGAGGCCCTGCCCCTCACCACCTACCGGCCGCTGTCCACCGCCCTCCCCCTGTTCAGGGCGGTCAAGGACGAGGAGGAGACGGGCCGCCTCGCCGCCGCGGCCGCCGCCGCGGACGCCGCGTACGAGGCGATGCTGGCCGTACGGTTCAGCGGCCGCCGTGAGTCCGAGCTGGCCGCCGACCTCGCGGGCCTCCTGCGCGCCCACGGCCACGACCGGGTCGACCGGGCCGGGGTCGCCTGCGGAGCCCTGGGCGCGGACCCCGGCCACCGGCCCGGCGAACGCAGGATCGAACCCGGCGACACGGTCGTCCTGGATCTCGGGGGCCGCCGGAACGGCTACGCCTGCGCCCTCACCCGCACGGTCCACGTGGGGCCACCGCCGGACCGGCTGCGCAGGCTGCACGAGATCGTCCGTACGGCCGAGGACGCGGCCCTGGCGGCGATGCTCCCGGGGGTGCCGTGCGCGGAGCCCGACCGGGCGGCCCGCGCGGTCCTCGCGGCCGCCGGACACGGCGCGGACGCCCTCCCGGCCACCGGTCACGGCCTGGGCGTCACCCCGTACGAGCCGCCGTATCTCGTCCCGGGCGGCACCGGGCTCCTCGCGCCCGGCATGTGTGTGCACGTGGCGGCGGGGGTCCTGCTGCCCGGCCGGCTCGGGGTGCGGCTCGGGGACACCGTGGTGTGCACGGCGGAGGGCGTCCGCAGGCTGGGCGCCGCCGACCCCGCGCTCGGGGTGGTCGGCTGAAACGCGGGTGATCCGGACGACCCGGACGGCCGGCTCAGGCCATCCAGAAGAACACCGCCGTCATCCGCTTCTCCTCCAGCGTCGTACCGCAGTAACCGGTCGCGCTGTGCACGAGGTTGGCGTGGTAGAGCAGCAGCCGGCCCGCGCGGTGCGGGACCCGTACGTCCTCCTCGAAGGCGTCGGGCGCGACGAACCGGGTGCCGAGGGCCTCGACGAGGTTGTGGTGCGGGGCCTGGACGACGTTGCCGCCGAGCCGCCCGCCCGGCAGCGACTGCCGGTAGAAGCTGGTCCCGCAGTCCTTGGGCACCGCGGGGTTGAGGTACAGCACGGCCGCGTACCGGCACAGCGCGCGCGAGTCGGAGTGCGGGCGGGCGGTGCTCTCGCCCTCGCCGACGACCTGGACGCAGTTGTGGTTGAGGGTGCCGCCGCCGGGCGCCTGCTGCACCCACAGCCGCCGGGCCCCGGTGGCCTCCCGTACCCGCCGCTCCACCCGGGCGAGTTCCCCGGGCTCCAGGCCGGGCATGGTCCGCAGCCCCGGCCAGCTCTCCGAGGTGTACGGGTGCCCCTTGACCCAGTCGTCCCTGGCCAGGCACCGCTCGCGGATCGCGGCGATGCCGTCCTCGGGGAAGACGTCGTCCAGGACCCAGTAGTCACGGCCCTTGGTGGGTTTGCGGTAGGGCAGGACGGGGAGGGCCGCCGCCGGCCTCGGCTGTGGCATGGACATGCGGCGAATCTAGGCCGGGGGTCCGTCAGGGCTCGCCCGCGATTTCCCCCGGAGTACGCAGAGAAGTGGTCAACGGGACGTCAATCCCGGTCAAGAGATCCTCTGTTGGAGGAACCGCCGGTTCACTGCCCCTCGGGGAGCGTGACGATCTTCCCGTTCTCGTCGAGGGTGTGGGTGGTCCAGTACTCGTCCCATCGGTCGCCGACGTACTCCGGGACCTTGCCCTCCGGGTAGCGGGCCCAGCCCTTGGGCGGCTCCTGGCCGTCCTGCACACACTGGCCGCCGCTGCTGTTGACGGCGAGGACCGGGTACTCGCCGTCGCCGCACTGCGCGTCCTGGATCCGGAACGAGCACGCGGACAGCAGCCCGGCGGCGGCGGTGGCCACCAGGGCGAGGCCCAGGGCACGGAGGACACGACGGCGGGCGGTGGACGTGCTGCTCACGGTGGACTCTCCCTCAGGTCGGCTTGTGGCACCAGCCTGCGGGAAGCCGGACGCACTCTCCTGAGTACGGGTACTCAACGGACGGGGGACGCCCTACTCGACCAGCGGCACGGATGCCTCAGAACCCCTCCCCCAGCACCCGTTCCACCAGCCGGAGTTGGGCGTCGGTCAGCCCGGGGTCGGTGAACTCCACCGGCGGCTGGTCGTCCACGGTCAGCGTGTACCGGTAGGCGTCGGGCACGCCGGGCCCGGACGGGGGCGGCCCGTCCGCCGCGGCGAGGACCTCGTACGCGAGCTCTTCCAGCGCGGCCCCGTCGGGCCGGGCGGCCGTGTCCGCCTCGGCCCGCCGGGGCACGCCGAGCAGTCCCCCGCTCCTGATCAGCCGGATGCGCATGTCGCTCCCGGTTCGGTGGACGGTTCAGTGGACACTCAGACCCACGTCGGACCAGGCCTTGACCACGGACTCCAGCTCCAGCCGGGTGCCGTAGAGCCGCTCGGCCGTGTCCCTCGTCGCCTGCGCGAACTCCTGGAAGTCGCAGGTCTCGGAGAGCCGCCCGGAGGTGATCGTCTCGTACCAGATGCGTCCCGCCCGCTCCCAGGCGAAACCGCCGATGGCGATCGCGGTCAGATAGAAGGCGTGGTTGGGGATGCCGGAGTTGATGTGCACCCCGCCGTTGTCGAAGTCGCCCTCGACGTAGTGGGTCATATGGCTGGGCTGCGGGTCCTTGCCGCCCAGCAGCCGGTCGTCGAACGCGGACCCCGGTTCCCGCATCGACCGCAGGGCCTGTCCGCGCACCTGCGGGGTGAACAGGCCCGCGCCGATCAGCCAGTCGGCCTGGTCGGCGGTCTGGTGGCGGTCGTACTGCTTGACCAGCGAACCGAAGACGTCCGAGATCGACTCGTTGAGCGCGCCGGACTGGTCCCGGTAGACGAGACCTGCGGTGTACTGCGTGACACCGTGGGTGAGTTCATGGCCGATGATGTCGACCGAGATGGTGAAGTCGTTGAACACGACGGCGTCACCGTCGCCGAAGACCATCCGCTCGCCGTCCCAGAAGGCGTTGTTGAAACGGCGACGGTAGTGGACCGTCGAGTCCAGCGGCAGATTGGCGTCGTCGATCGAGTGCCGGCCGTAGACCTCCTTGTAGAGCGTGAAGGTCAGACCGAGGCTCTCGTACGCGCGGTTGACCGTGCCGTCCAGCGACGGGTCGCCGCTCTCCCGCCGGACCAGGTCGCCGGGGAGCGCGGTGGTGTGGTGGGTGTCGTACAGCGTCCGGTCGAGGACGAACTCCGTGGGCGCGGCGGGGGAGGCCAGACTGGGCGTCTCGATCCGGTTCTGCCGGAAGTCGGCGTCGACGGCCAGCGTGTTGTGCGCGGCCTCCCGCACGTGCGGGTTGTCGGCCTCGGTGAGTTTTTCGAGGATGAACGGCGGCAGGATGCCGCAGACGGGGCGCATGGGGGTGTCCCTCCTTGCAAGAGGGCTTGTACGAAGGGGTGATGGGCCACGGGTCCCCAGCGCGGGGACCCGGGGCCGGGGCCGCGTGACTCACGCGGGCCGAAGGGGTCCCATGCTTCTTATTCTGCGCCCGGGCGCTCTCTCCCGCATGCCGGGCGGGTGACGGCGTCTCAGTACCGCACCGCCCGCGCCACCCGGGTCTTCACCGTGCCGGTCAGGTCGCGGTTGCTGCGGGCCGTCGCCGTGCCGGTCTTTCCGGCGGCCACGTCGGAGACGGTGACGACGACCGTGTCGAGGAGGTTGCCGTCGGCGTCGGTGAAGTCGACCTGGACGGCGAAGGACTTCGTGGAGTCCGCGGTGTTGGTGACGGTGACGTCGACCGTGGCGCGGCCCTGGTCCGTGCCGGGCGTGCCGAGCTTCGCGTCGGACTTCACGTCGACGCCGTCCTTGATCTCGGCCAGCTGCCGGCCGGCCTCGGCGGTCGCGGACTCGAACGCCGACGCCGCCTCGGAGGCGAGGGAGGAGGCGGCCGCCGTGGCCTCGCCGCCCAGTGACTCCGCCGCGGAGGCGGCGATGCTGGCGGCCTTGCTGGCGGCGGACGACACCGACGAGGGGGTGTTGTCGTCCGAGCAGCCGGTCAGACCGACGGCGCAGCAGACCGCCACCGCCGTCAGCAGCACGCCCTTGGTGCGCGGCATCTCGCCTCCTGATGAGTCCCGGGACTCCTTCCAGTGAAGGCGCGGCCGGGCCGCAGCGCACGCCGGGTCACCCGGACGGATGGCAGACGCTCACCGGTCCGCCGGGGAGATCAGCGTTTCGCCTTCTTGTACCGGCGCATCAGCTCCACGATCCGCGTCTGCTCGGCCCCCGCGTTCAGCGCGGCCAACAGGTCGTCCGGGCACAGCTCGTAGAAGTCGCCCCACCAGCCCCGGCGCCGGTGGTCCCAGATGCGATACCCGCCGGGAACGCCCCGGGCGACATAGCGCCGTCTGCTCAATTCCGTCCCCCTCGTCCCCCCGTCCCCCGTGAGTGGCATCCACAGTGTCCGCCACGGCCTTCATCCCTCGCGCGGATTTTCGAGGCCCGTCGTCCTCCCCGGTGACACCTACGCACCCTTCACGCTCGGCGATCATGTGCTTACGCTGTGATGGTTGATTGGTGGATCGGTGGAGAGCGTGTGCGGGAGTGGCATGGGATTCGGCTTCGGACAGCGGCGCGGCGGACAACTCCCCGTCGAGATCACCAGTTTCGTGGGCAGAGCCGAGGAACTCGCTCTGATCAGGGACGCGGTGGTGCGCTTCCGGCTCGTCACGCTGGTCGGCCCGGGCGGGGTCGGCAAGAGCCGTACGGCGCTCAGGGCGGCCGGGGCCTCGGCGGCGCGGTTCGGGGACGGCGTCTGGCTGGTGGAGCTGTCCGCGCTGCACGATCCGGAGCTGGTGCCGGCCACCCTCGCCGCGGTGCTGGAGCTGCCCGAGCAGCCGGGGATGACCCCGCTGGACGCGGTGGTGGAGCATCTGCGGGAGCGGCGGATGCTGCTGGTGCTGGACACCTGTGAGCATCTGGTCGACGCCTGCGCGATGCTCTGCGACATCCTGCTGCGGGAGGCGCCGGGGCTGACGGTGCTGGCCACCAGTCGGCAGCCGCTCGACGTCCCCGGCGAGCACTGTGTGCCGATCACCCCGCTGAGCAGGGACGACGCGCTGGAGCTGTTTCTGCGCCGGGCCAGTGCCGTCACCACCCTGAGCGAGGACGACCGGCAGCGCACGCTCGCCCTGGTCGACCGTCTCGACGGGATGCCGCTCGCCCTGGAACTCGCCGCCGTACGGCTGCGCGCGGTGCCGCTCGCGGAGCTGGTGGCGCGGCTGGGCCGGCGGTTCGAGGTGCTGACGGGGGGCCGCCGTACCGCGCTGACCCGGCACCAGACCCTGCGGACGGCCATCGACTGGTCCTACGACCTGTGCACGCCCGAGGAGCGGCTGCTGTGGGCGCGGCTCGCGGTGTTCGCGGGCTCCTTCGAGCTGTCGGCGGCCGAAGCGGTGTGCGGGGGCGGGGAGTTACCGCGGGCGGAGGTGGTGGGCGCGCTGATCGGACTCGTCGACAAGTCCGTCGTGCAGCGCATCGGGGAGGACGGCGGACGCTACCGGCTGCTGGACACGATCCGGGAGTACGGCGCGGGGCGCCCGGCCGGGGCGGAGGGCGCCGCCGACGCCGTACGGCAGCGGCACTTCGCGTACTACGAGCGGCTGGTGGGCCGGTTCTGGGACGAGTTCCTGAGCCCGGCGCAGGTGGCGCTGCACCGGGCGGTGCGGGAGGAGATCGCCGATGTGCGGGCCGCCCTGGAGTACGGGTGCGCGGAGCCGGGGCGGGCGGTGGACGCGTTGTGGCTGGCGACGCGGCTCGGGCCGTACTGGCGGGCGGCGGGCACCCTGTCGGAGGGGCGGCACTGGATCGACAAGGCGCTGGAGCCGGTCACCGAGGACTGCCCGGAGCGGGCCTGGGCGCTGCTGATGACCGGGATCTTCGGGGTGTGGACGGCGGATCTGGAGACGGCGCTGGAGCGGTTCCCGCGGGCCCACGAGGTGGCGCGCCGGGTGGGGGAGTCGCGGGTGGAACTGTCGGCGGAGGCGTATCTCGGGGCGATGACGGCGTTCGGCGGGGCGGTGGAGCAGGGGCTCGCCGAGGTGGAGTCGGCCCGGCTGCGGATCGTCGCCTCCGGGGACCGGCTGGGGATCGGGGTCGTGCACTACGAGGCGGCCCTGCTGCGGGCCGTGTTCGGGGACCCGGCGGGCGCGCTGGAGCTGTGCGCGACGGGGCTGTCGTATCTGGAGGAGTGGGGCGAGCGGCAGCTGTACGCGTCGACGGTGACGACGAAGGGCGTCATCCACATGCTGGCCGGTGAGGACGCCGAGGGCGAGGCGTGTCTGCGGCGGGGTCTGGAGGCGGTGAGCGAGATCGGGGAGGTGCTGGTGGCGGCGCTGGCCGCGCTGGGTCTGGCCTGGCACGCGGCCCGGGGCGGCCGGCCCACCCGGGCCTGCTGGCTGCTCGGGTACGCCGAGAACGCGCGCCGGCTGAGCGGGGATCCGGTGGCGCTGCTGCCCCGGCTGGTCGAGGAGCAGGAGGAGGTGCAGCGGGCGGTGCGGGCGGCGCTCGGCCCGGAGGCGTTCGAGCGGTGGCGGGAGACGGGGGCGCGGATGTCGGGGCGGGAGGTGCTGGAGGCGGTGCGGGCGGACGCGGAGGTGCCGGAGGGCCCGTCGGCCGCCGTACGGCCGCCCGCTCCCCGGAGCGCCGCCCGCCCGGCGGACTCCCTCACCCGGCGCGAGCGGGAGGTCGCCGCGCTCGTCGCCCGCGGGCTGTCCAACCGGGAGATCGCCGAGCGGCTCGTCATCTCCAAGCGCACGGTGGACGCCCATGTCGAGCACATCCTCGCCAAGCTGGGCATCACCTCCCGCACGGAGATCCCGGCGACGGTGACGGGTCCGTAGGCGTACGTAGGTAGAAACGCCGCGGTCTCCTGTGGGGTAGGTGTACCGATCTTCCGCCCACCGGTGTGCGGCGGCGCGCCGGGCGCGGCAGCCTGGTGGTGCCGCCCGGGGCCGGGACGGGCCGGGGGCCGACAGGCCGAACCCTCGGTCGGCGCTGTCATGGCAGGCGTCCGGCACCGGACCCGCCCCCGGCGGCACGCGGGGCTGCCCCTGGTCGGCGGGGCAGCCCCCTCCAGCTGTGACCTGGATCCAGAATGTGACCTGGATCACATAAAGGCCTGTCACGTCCGGCCCCCGCCGTCTGTCCCATGGACGTCACCGATGGACGTCACCGACCACCCGGACGGTGACCCCACCCAGGGAGTCGGCCATGACCACCACGCACCGCAAGCAGCGCACCAGCCACCACATCGTCGTCCTCGGCGCCGGCTACACCGGTATGTTCGCCGCCATCCGGCTGGCCCACCGCACCCGCCGCACCGGCACCCGCGTCACGCTGGTCAACCCCTCCGCCCGGTTCACCGAGCGGCTGCGGCTGCACCAGACCGCCACCGGCCAGCACCTCGCCGACCACCGCATCCCCGACCTCCTCACCGGCACCGGCGTCACCTTCGTCCAGGGCACCGCCACCGCCCTCGACCCCGAGGCGCACACGCTCGTCCTCGACCGGGGCGCCGCGACCCTCTCGTACGACACCCTCGTCGTCGCCCTCGGCAGCGCGACCGACACCGGCCCGGTCCCGGGGGCCGCGCAGCACGCGTACACGCTGAACGGGCGCGAGGCGGCCGGACGGCTCGCGGCCCGGCTCGACGGGGCGGGGTCGGTGGCCGTGTGCGGCAGCGGGCTCACCGGGGTGGAGACGGCCACCGAGATCGCCGAGTCCCACCCCGGTCTGCGCGTCACCCTCGTCGGAGCGGAGGAACCCGGCGCGCTGATGGGCGACCGGGCGCGGGCCCATCTGCGCCGGGCCCTGGACCGGCTCGGCGTCGAGGTCCGCGCCGGGGCACGGGTCGCCAAGGTGCTGCCGGACGCCGTGGAACTGGCGGGCGGGGAGACCCTCACCGCCGAGGTGTGCGTGTGGACGGCCGGGGTGCGGGTCCCGGCACTGGCCGCCGAGGCCGGCCTCACCGTCGACGAGCGCGGCCGGATCGTCACCGACCCCACCCTGCGCTCGGTCTCGCACCCTTCCGTGTACGCGATCGGCGACTGCGCCGCCGTCCGCATGCCCTGGGGGCTCCTGCACGGCACCTGCGGCAGCGGGATGCCGACCGCGCAGTACGCCGCCGACGCCCTCGCCCGCCGGCTGCGCGGCAAGGAGCCGGGGCCCTTCCGGTACGGGTACGTCCACCAGGCGGTGAGCCTGGGCCGCCGGGACGCCGTCATCCAGTTCACCCACCCCGACGATCGCCCGCGCCGCGCCTGCCTCACCGGCCGGGCCGCGGTCCGCTACAAGGAACTCGTCAGCTCCAGCCCGGTGCCGTTCTACCGGCTCAGCCGGCGGATGAACGTGAGCGCGACCCTTTCCCGGGCCGGGCGCGCCTCCTGAGCGGACGAGGGGAGACGATGGACGTCATGACCGAGACGGACCAGTACCTGGAGCACCGCCGGCTGCTGTTCGCGACCGCCTACCGCATGCTGGGCAGCGTCGCCGACGCCGAGGACGTCCTGCAGGACGCCTGGCTCCAGTGGGACAAGGCCGACCGGGCCGCCGTCCGCAACCCGCGCGCCTATCTGGTCCGCACGGTCACCAACCTCTCCCTCAACCGGCTCACCTCCGCCCACGCCACCCGCGAGCGCTATGTCGGCCCCTGGCTGCCGGAGCCCCTGCTCACCGCACCCGACGCACCGGCCGAGGAGACCGAGATGGCGGACACCGTGTCCACCGCGATGCTGGTGGTGCTGGAGACCCTGTCGCCCGTGGAGCGCGCCGTGTTCGTGCTCCGGGAGGTGTTCGGCTACTCCCACGCCGAGATCGCCCGGATCCTCGACCGGCCCGAGCCGACGGTCCGCCAGACCGCCCACCGGGCCCGCGACCACGTCCGCTCCCGCCGTCCCCGCTTCGACGCCGACGACACCCGCCGCGCCGAACTCACCACCCGTTTCATCGACGCCTGCGAGGGCGGCGACCTGAACGCCCTGATGGAACTCCTCGCCCCCGACGTCACCTGCTGGTCCGACGGCGGCGGCAAGGTCACCGCCGCCCGCCGTCCCCTCGACGGCCCCGACCACGTGGCCCGCTGGATCCTCGGCGTCCTCGCCAAGCCCCAGTCGGCGGGCGTCCGGATGCGGCCCGCCGTCCTCAACGGCGAGCTCGGCATCGTCTACGTCATCGGCGGCACCCCGGTCGGCGCGCTCACCTTCGACCTGGCGGACGGCCGGATGCGCAACGTCCGCATCCAGG
Organism: Streptomyces sp. NPDC005820; assembly: GCF_040630255.1. Taxonomy (NCBI): domain Bacteria; kingdom Bacillati; phylum Actinomycetota; class Actinomycetes; order Kitasatosporales; family Streptomycetaceae; genus Streptomyces; species Streptomyces sp. NPDC005820. Next base: position 65,190 of record NZ_JBEXXE010000055.1, on the reverse strand, counting down.
TCAACCCGGACAAGCTCAGCGGCCTGCGAGAGCCGCCAGCGGCTCCCCGGTGAGCCGGCAGATCCGCCACTCGTCGAGGAACTCCACACCGAGCGAGGTGTAGAAGTCGACCGTCGGCTCGTTCCAGGCCAGCACCCACCACTCGAACCGCTCCCAGCCCTCGCGGACACAGTGCGCCGCGAGGGCGCTCAGCAGGGCGACGCCATGACCGGCGCCGCGGGCCTCGGGCCGGACGTAGAGATCCTCCAGGTGCATGGCCCGGGTGCCGGTCCAGGTCGAGAACCGCGGGAACCACAGGGCGAACCCCACGGCCTTGCCCGTGTCGTCGTCCTCGGCGATCAGGACGTGCGCGGCGGGACGCTCCCCGAACAGGGCCTCCCTCAGCTGCTCCTCGGTGGCGCGGGCCTCGTGCCCGGCCTTCTCGTAGGCGGCGAGTTCGCGGATCAGGGCGCGGATCTCGGGGACGTCGTCGACGGTGGCGGCTCGGATCATGGGCGGAGCATGGGCCAGGGGCGTGCGCCCTGTCCACGCCGTTTCAGCTGCCGAGCCGTACGTCCTTCTCCCTCAGCCAGGGCAGCGGCGCCACCGCCGAGCCCATGTACGGCGTCCTCCGTACCTCGAAGTGCAGATGGGGGCCGGTGGCGTTGCCGGTGGCGCCGGCGAGGCCGAGGCGGGTGCCGGGGAAGACGCGGTCGCCGCGGCGGACGTCGATCCGGGAGAGATGGGCGTACTGGGTGAAGAAACCGCCGGGGTGGCGGACGACGACCTGGTTGCCGAAGCCGTCGCCGCAGGTGGTGGCCTCGACGGTGCCCGGTCCGACGGAGTGCACGGGGGTGCCGGCGGGGACGGCGAAGTCCTGTCCGGTGTGTCGGTGGGCCCAGCGGTCGCCCTTGGCGGCGTAACCGGCGGAGAGCCAGTAGCCGCGGGTCGGCGCGGTCCAGGGGCCGCCGGTGCGGTGGTGGGGCTCCCGGCCGCGCCGCCCGACGGGGCAGTGGCCGGCGCGGCCGGAGGGGTCGACCACGACCGGATCGCCGCCGCTGTCTCTGCCGCCGCGGGGGTCGCCGTCGCCTCCGGCGCCGGAGGGCGCGGCGGTGAGCAGGACCAGGAGGACGGACAGCCCGGCGGTCGCCGTAGCGAGGGAGTGTTCTCGTCGCATTGTGTGATCATCGGACCGGCGAGGGGGAGGGCCCGGGCACACCGCCCGACACACACCCTTTTTCAGTCGAACGGCTCCACCAGCAGCCTCCGGTACACCTGCGACGACCTCGGATTCGCCGGGCACCGCCACACGCCGTGCGGGCAGTAGTCGCTGATGGTCTGGTACAGCGGCCGCTGCCGGGCGAACCAGGTGAGCATGCCGCGTACGTACGCCGGGTTGTCGCCGTTGCGGAACAGCCCCCACTCCGGGTACGAGAACGCCTTGTGGTGCGCCCGCGCGAACCGTACGTGCTCCGCGAGACCGTACGGCTCATGGACCTGTTCGTCGAAGGACATGCCCCGCGGCTGGTCGTAGGCGTCCATGCCGATCACGTCGACGTACCGGTCGCCCGGGTAGCAGAGGGGCCACGGGACGGCGTCCCGCCCCCGGTTCGGCGCGAACTCGAACCGGAACCGCTGCCCCGGCACCGACCGCATGGTCTCCACGATCCGCACCCAGTACGCCTTCCAGGCCTCGGGGTCGGGCCCGCACCGATGGGTGTAGGTGATCCCGTTCATCTCCCAGCCCACCACCAGCACGGTGTCCGGGATGCCCAGCGACACCAGCCGGCGGGCCAGCGTACGGAAATGCCCGTCGTACGCGCCGTCCGCCCCGTCGTGCAGCAGCCTGCGCACCGTACGGTCCGACAGATGCGCCTCCGCGCGGTCCAGCATCGGCACGTTCAGCACGAACAGCCGGTCGGCGCGGGCCCGGCGCCACTGCGCCCAGTGGTGCAGATCGCCGGGCTCGCCCTCGATGTGGCCCCACCGGTCCCCCGCCAGATAGGCGTGCCCGACCCGGGGCGTGGCCGGCCCGAGCCAGCCGTCCAGCTCGGAGATCCGCCGCACACCCTCCGAGCCGTAGCCGACGTACGCCCCGAAGGGCGCGGGCGGCGGCCCGCCGGGCGACTTCCCGTCGGGCACGCCCGCCGCCCACTCCCCGTCGGGGACGCACGCGGGCCCGGCGAGCAGGACGAGGACGACCAGAAGGAGCGTCAGGAAGGGGCGAACGGGGCGGATTGCCGACTGGAGCACCGGTTCATGATGACCGCAAGCCCCCCGCCCGCAATCCGGACTCGCCCTCGAACCACCCGTACTGGGGACGCGGTTCGCGCACCAGGAAGACATCCACGGCGTCCTCCTCCTCCAGCGTGAACCCGTGCCGTTCGTACAGCCGCCGGGCCGCGCTGCCCTGCAGCACGTTCAGCCGCACCCGCCGCCCCTCGCGGTCGGCGGTCTCCAGCAGGTCCCGCAACAGGGCGGTCCCTATGCCCCGCCCCTGCAGCCGGGGGGCGAGATAGAAGTGCTCCAGCCAGTGCGCGTCCTCGCCCTGCCGCAGCGCGACACACCCCACCACCGTGCCGCCCTCCTCGACGACCAGCGTGTTCCCGGGCGCCCACGCGTCCCGCAGCCGCTGCCGCACCCGGTGCTCGTCGTACCGCCCGAGCCGCTCCAGATCCCCGCGCATCGCCACCGCCCGCACCTCGGCGACCGCCTCTACGTCCGCCTCGGTCGCCTGCCGCGTCCGCCACTCCGCCTCAACCATGCGGCGATGCTATGAGGCCGCACCCGGCAACCGATGGGCCGGTCGGCGGCAACGGACCACTGAACGGCCAGTACGCGCATCCGTTCCCCCCACAAGGAGCCAACCATGCGCAGAAACCACAGGCACCGCAGCCCGCACAGGCACGCACGGCACCTGGCACGACTGTTCACCGTCCTCGCGGCCCTCGCCGCCCTCCTCCACACCACCGGCGTCGCGGCCCCCCGCGCCGAGGCCGCCGAGGAGTGGAACCCGCCCACCACCCTCGTCCAGCCCCTGAACGAGGTCTGGAACCACGTCTCCTCCACCTACCCCGACCTCTACGGCTTCCGCAACTACGGCTGGGACCAGGTCATGGCCAACCGGGGCAGCGTCAACTACTGCGTCCGCTGGGAGTCCGACGCCCCCGTCAGCACCGCCCTGCGCGACCGGATCCACGCGGCCCTGAAGAAGCAGTTCGCGAAGTGGATGGCGGCCCAGGTCGAGAACGGCCGGGGCTACGACAACTGGCCCTACACCACCGTCCCCGTCAACATCGTCGGCTGGGCGGTCCGGGACCGCGCCCAGCTCCAGTGGACGGACACCTCGGTGGACATCTACTCCGGCATCCTCGACGGCGCCGGCGCCCCGCAGTGCGCCCCCGACTGCGGCCGCTTCTTCCACCAGGACGGCAACTACTCCCGCTGCCCCGGCGGCACCACCCGCCACTACGACCAGTCCCTCTGGCTCACCAAGGGCTTCCAGGGCGGCGCCGGCGGTGACTGGGGCCAGCGCGTCGGCCAGGAGTACTTCGTGGGGGCCCTCGCCCAGGAGAACATCCACATCTACCTCCACGAGGTCGGCCACACCTTCGGCCTCGACGACTTCTACGACTGGACCCCCACCGGCCAGTGCTGCTTCCTCATGAACGCCGGCACCGCCACCCAGATCACCGACTTCGACAAGTGGATGCTCCGCGACTTCTGGCGCCACCTGAAGGGCCGGTACGGACTCTGAGCCACCCGGCACCTCGTGATGTTCCGTCAACGATTCCTCTTCAGCAGGCAACCCTGACCCGCCCTTTACCTGTCTCACAGAGTGCTCACAGTCCTCGGCCGGCGGGTGCGTGGGGTGCGCCCGCGGGTGATGGCCGGGGTGTGGGCTGGCCTGTCCGATGCCACTGACCATGGCACTCGCAGACGAGGAACCGATGACCAGATCGCAACACCGTAAGGGCCTCAAGCGCGGCGCGTTCGCCGCGGGGGCCGCGCTCACCGTCGTCGCCGTCGCCGGGGCCGCCCCCGGCGCCGGCGCGGCGCCGCAGAGCACCGCAGGGAAGCCGAAGCTGAAGCTGATCGCCGCGTCGAACGCGGTGACGCTCGACCGGTACGAGTGGGACGGGGGCTTCCAGCTCGACTTCGACCTCGGCACCTATCTGACCGTCGACAACGCGCCGCTGGAGTTCAAGACCACGCGCAAGTCGTACAAGGACCCGGTCGTCGTGCAGCAGATCCTGCGCAACGGGTCGAAGGTGACCACGAAGAAGCTGCCCGCCGGGCTCGTCAAGGACTTCAAGGGGCTGCCGGACTTCCTGGAGGTCTCCGTGAAGAACAGCGCAGGGACGGAGGTGAAGAAGATCAAGAGCACCTTCTGCCCGAACAACGCCTCCGGACGGCTGCGCCCCGACGCGCCCGCCACCTCGCACTATCCGGAGAGCTGCCCCACCAACCCGTTCACGCTGGGCTCGGTGTGGGGTGTGGAGAAGGGCTGGGCGGCCAACACCACCACCCAGGACTACGACCACCCGGTGGACCTGGCGCCCGGTGAGTACACGGCCAAGGTGTCGATCGCGAAGAAGTACCGGGATCTCTTCGGCATCCCCAACACCCAGCCGACCATCAAGGTGACCGTCCGCCAGAACACCGAAGGCGGCGGTGGCGGCGGGGCCGGGCTCACCCGCGGCTCCTCCGCCATGTCGCACGACATGGCCGGCATGGACCACAGCGGCATGGCCGGGATGGACATGTCCGGCGGCGGGCACCACTACGGGCCGCGCGGCGCCGACGCGCCCGTGCCCTCGGCCCTCTCCCACGCCCTCGAGGACCGCGGTCTCGCCCACCACCTCGGGGACGGCTCCGGCCACACCGACGGCTCGCGCATCGCGCCCGCGCTCAAGGCCAACAGCAAGCGGCCGAGCGGACGCGCGGCCGTTCCCGCCAACGCGCCCAAGCCGGACCTGCGGTCGCTGCCGGCCTGGGACATCGCCATCACCGACGGCGAGGACGGCGACGCCGCCGGCCGCGACTACCTCGCCTTCAGCGCCAACGTCTGGAACGCCGGCCCCGCGCCGCTCGTCGTGGACGGCTTCCGCAAGCCGGGCGCCGACCTGATGGACTCGTACCAGTACTTCTACGACGCCAAGGGCAAGCAGATCGGCTACACCCCCGCCGGCACCATGGAGTGGGACCCGCGGATCGGCCACGAGCACTGGCACTTCACCGACTTCGCCAGCTACCACCTGCTCTCCGCCGACAAGACCGACATCGTCAAGAGCGGCAAGGAGGCCTTCTGCCTCGCCAACACCGACGCGGTCGACTACACGGTGAAGAACGCCAACTGGCACCCGTACAACACCGACCTGTCCACCGCCTGCGGCCAGAAGAGCTCCATCTCCGTCCGTGAGGTCCTCGACGTCGGCTCCGGTGACACCTACACCCAGTACCGTCCGGGCCAGTCCTTCGACATCACCGACCTGGCGAACGGGACGTACTACATCCAGGTGGTGGCCAACCCGGCCAAGCGCCTGAAGGAGACCAACGTCAACAACAACGTCTCCTACCGCAAGGTCGTCCTGGGCGGCACGCCCGGTCACCGCACGGTGAAGGTCCCGCCGTACGACCTGATCAACGCGCCGTGATCCCAGAGGGGTTGATGTAATTCCCCCCGAGGGGTTGGTGGCGGACATGTCAGGATGAGCGCCGTCATGAGCGCCGCATCCACGACCCCCGCCACCGACCCCTACGACCGGCCGCCCTACCGCGTCCCGCCCGCCCCGGCCCGCCCCGGCCCGCCTCGGCGGGCGGGGCGCCTGGGCACTCGACCTCCTCCTGCCCTGGCGGCTCGCGGCCCGGATCTACGGCCCGTTCCGCGTCCTCGGGTTCAGCGCCGCCGACCTCGGCCTCCCGGGCGGGGCGGTGGCGTCCACCCTCGCCGAACAGGCCGTCGATCCGCTCATCGAGCGGCTGCTGCTGCCCCGTGCCCTGCTCGGACTCGGGATCCTCGCCCTCCTGGCCGGGCTCCTGACCGGCGAGGGGCTGCTCGATCCCGTCGAACAGGGCTTCACCGACGCCCTGCTGATGCTCGGCACCGGCCCGGTGGCGCTGCTCCTGGCCTGCGCCCCGCTCGTCGCCCTGGCCCGCCCCGGCACCCGCGGCCGGGTCCTCCGCCTGTGCCTGCGCCCCCTTCTCACCGCCCTGATCACGGCCGCCTTCTGCGCCCTCTCCGTCTACTGGGCCCTCCAGGGCTACGACTACCACCTCCCCTCCGCCGTCTGGATCCTCCCGGCGCTGTTCCTGGTCCCCTGGCTGACGGTGTTCTTCGGCTCGGTCCTCTTCCTCGTGCACCGCAACGCCTTCGGAGTCGGCGGGCATCCCCTGGTCCGCCCGCCGGCGAGCGTTCCCCTGGCCTGGCTGACCGCGTCGGCCCACTCTCTCCTGATCGACTTCGCCCAGGCCCACCCCGGCTCCCGCCCGCTCCCCTCCTATTGGGTGGCGCTGCTCGCGGGCCCGATCGGTGTGACCGTCACGGCCGTCGTCGAGGTCGTTCTGCTGCGCCGCCGTCACGGTGTCGGCTTCCGGGGGCCCCTGCCCGGCCGGCGTACCCCGCCGCCCCGGCTCACCCCGGTGCCCGGCGCCCTCGTGGAGCGGGTCCGCGCCGACCTGGCCCGGGGCATGGCCCCCTTCTGGCCGCACTGGACCGACCGCAACGGTGTCGTCTGGGCCGCCACCCCCGTTCTCCACCGCCGTGAGCAGGTGATGTGGCCCTATGTGCCCGCCTTCACCGACGCGGTCCGGCCCACCCTCCGCTCGGACGTGGAGCGGGCGGCGGGCCCCCTGCAGCCAAGGTGACGCAGGTCACATTCAGGGCGGTCACACTCGTCCGGGCCGTTCCGTCAGAGAGGTGTAACCAGCAGACAGCGAGCTCACGAGGAGATCACCATGGACGCGCGCCTCAACCTCTTCGCCAACCCGGTCGCCGGCAAGTTCACCCGGTACATCAACTCGGCCGGCAAGGTGATCGCCGACTCCACCCTGCCGGCGGCTACCCAGGAGCTGGTGAAGCTCCGCGCCAGCCAGATCAACGGCTGCGGCTTCTGCACCGACATGCACAGCAAGGACGCCGCGCACGCCGGCGAGACCGCCCAGCGCCTGTACCTCGTCGCGGCCTGGCGGGAGGCCAAGGTCTTCACCGAGGCCGAGCGCGCCGCCCTGGAGCTGACCGAGCAGGGCACCCGTATCGCGGACGCGGCGGGCGGCGTCACGGACGCGGCCTGGGAGAACGCCGCCAAGCACTACGACGAGGACCAGCTCGCCGCCCTCGTTTCCCTCATCGCCCTGATCAACGCCTACAACCGCCTCAACGTCGTCGTCCAGCAGCCGGCGGGCGACTACCGGCCGGGCATGTTCGGCTGAGGAGGAGCGGGGCGGAACGGTGCGAGGGGCGGGGTGACCGGGGGCGGTCGCCTCACCCCCGTCCCCGCGCTCGGTCGAGGTTCTTCTCCAGAAGGGTCACGTACGCGTCCATCAGTTATCTAGCGAGGGGACCCGCGCGTTTACGCGTGGGGGGAATCGCTTCTCTGGGCTGCTCTGGCCTCAACTATGAGCACGGATCTGCACTGTTAACCCCGGCCGACTAGATGTGTGTCACGTATATAGTGATCGTTGTGAGCGTGACGCGGAAGGTTCGCCGGTACTCCGGCGGCGTGTACGACTTGGGGCTGCACGTGGTGTGGTGCCCGAAGTACCGCCGTCGGGTTCTCGGTGGGCGTGTCGCGGTACGACTGCGTGAGCTGCTCGAGGCGAAGGCCGCTGAGAAGGGCTGGGAGATCATCGCTCTTGAGGTGATGCCCGACCACGTGCACCTGTTCGTCAAGCACGAGCCGAAAGCCTCCGCTTCTTACGTCGCGAACCAGTTCAAGGGCTTCACCTCACGCGTGCTCCGTCAGGAGTTCCCGCACCTGAAGTCGCAGATGCCCACCCTGTGGTCGTCGTCGTTCTTCGTCGCCTCAGCCGGCGCGGTCAGCGCGGACACGGTGGAGAGGTACATCAACACCCAGTGGGAACGACCCTGGACGAAGAAGCAGGAGGAGGACGCCGAGCGTGCACCGCGCGTATAAGTTCCTCCTGCGCCCCACGGTCCGTCAGACGCAAGCCCTGTCCGAGATGCTGCGGGATCACTGCTCGCTCTACAACGGGGCTTTACAGGAACGCCGCGACGCCTACCGGCACAGCTCGAAGACGAGCATCAAGTACGGCGACCAGTCCGCACAGCTCAAGGAGATCCGGGCGTTCGATCCGGAGCGTCAGGGCCGCTGGTCGTTCTCCTCGCAGCAGGCCACCCTGCGCCGCCTGGACAAGGCGATGCAGGCCTTCTTCCGGCGAGTCAAGGACGGGGAGAAGCCCGGCTATCCGCGTTTTCGTGGGGTGAACTGGTTCGACACGGTGGACTTCCCCAAGGACGGCGACGGCTGCCGCTGGGACTCCACCCCGCACGACCCGGTCACCCGCGTCCGGCTGCAAGGCGTCGGACACATCCGCGCGCATCAGCACCGCCCGGTGCGCGGCCGGGTCAGGACCGTCAGCATCAAACGCGAGGGACGGCAGTGGTACGTCATCCTCGCCTGCGACGAAGTACCCGCCGAACCGCTCCCCGCGACCGGCACCGTGACCGGCATCGACATGGGCGTAGCCCACTTTCTCACCACCTCTGAGGGCGAGCACCAGCCCAGCCCGAGGCACGGGCGGCTGGGCGCCGAAGCCCTCGCCGACGCTCAGCGAGCACTCAAGGCGTTCCCCCGGTGCAAGCGGGACAACCGCAGCGCGAAGCACCGCCGGGCGGTCGAGAAGGTCGCCGCTCTGCACCGCAAGGTACGACGTCAGCGCACCGACCACGCGCACAAGACCGCGCTGGCGATGGTCCGCGCCTACGACACGATCGCGCACGAGCGCCTGAGCATCGTCAACATGGTCCGCGCGCCCAAGCCCAAGCCCGACCCCGAAATCCCCGGCGCGTTCCTCCCGAACGGTGCTGCCGCGAAGGCCGGGCTGAACAAGAGCATCCACGACGCGGGTTGGGGGGTGTTCCTGGGCATCCTCGCGCACAAGGCTGAAAGCGCCGGTCGTGTACTGATCCCGGTGGACCCCCGCAACACCTCCCGCACCTGCCCCGCCTGCGGGCACGTGTCCGGCGAGAACCGCACCACACAAGAGAAGTTCGAGTGCACCAGTTGCGGACACACCGCCAACGCCGATCAGGTCGGCGCACTCAACGTCGCTATCAGGGCCGGGCTGGTCCTTCCCGCCGTGGCCTAGCCACGACAGGAGAAGCCCCCCGGATTTATCCGGGGGGAGGAGTCACGAAGTGGTCGCGGATGCCGTCCGACGCGGGGGCGAAGGGGTCGGCGGTGGCGCCCTTCGCCTTGTCGGCGAGCAGGCCGAGCGCCGGCATGTGGTCGTGGAGTCGGCCGTCGGCGTCGGGGGCATGGTGTGCGGCGAGGAGAAGTGGCGGAAGCGGTCGAAGCCCCAGGAGCGGGTGAGCCGTTCCGCCTGCTCGGGGGACCGGTAGGCGGCGCGGGCGGCCTCGGCGAGCCAGTAGGCGTGGGCGAGGGAGTAAGCGGAAGCCGAGTGGTCCAGGGGCGCGGGTACGGACATGGGGCAGACCTTCCGACGAACGTGCTGGTGTCGCCGTAGATCTTGGTCGTCGGACTGCCGTGCCCGAGGGCGCGGCGCTCGGCAAACGGAGGGCGCGGGGGTGCGGGACGGGGCGCGCGGGGGTGGGCTGATGTGCCGTCTGATCTGCGTCGGAGGGCAACCATCGGGCGACGATGTGAGTCTCCTGAGTCGTCTGTGCTCGCCGGACGTATTCCTACCTGCGTGTAGTGTTCCGGCGTTCGGCGGTGACCACGCCGGCGACCCGAGCACGGTGTACGGGGTAACGGCCGATGCGGAGGGACGAGCGCCGGTGAGCGGAACGAGAAGGCGTGGACACACTCCGATGGAGTCGGTCGGCCGGGGGAACAGGAGCCGTGGCGGCGGCCGTACGAGGCTGACGCGGCGCGGGCGGATCGTCGCCTGGGGCGGCGGGGTGACCGCCCTGGTCGTCCTCGCGGTCGGCGGCGTCGGCGCCTGGATCTACCAGGACCTCAACAACAACATCGAACGGGCCGACGTCGACGGCAAGCTGGGCGCGGACCGCCCCCAGAACCTCAGCCCGGGCTCGAAGAACATCCTGCTCGTCGGGTCCGACAGCCGGGACGGCGCCAACGCCAAGTACGGCAAGGACCTGACCACCATGCAGTCGGACACGCTGATGGTGCTGCACATCCCCGCGAACCGCGAGTGGGCCTCGGTCGTCTCCTTCCCGCGTGACTCCTGGGTGGAGATACCTTCCTGCCAGAAGGGCGACGGGGGCACGTCCTCCTCCCACCACTTCAAGATCAACGAGGCGTTCGCGATCGGCGGCAGCGGCGGCGAGGTCGCCGGGGCCGCCGCGTGCAGCATCAAGACCATCGAGGCCAACACGGGTCTGCGCATCGACCACTTCATGTCGATCGACTTCTCCGGCTTCAAGGGCATGGTCGACGCGCTGGAGGGCATCGAGGTCTGTCCCGAGGCGGCCATCCACGACGAGAAGGCCCATCTGGACCTGGATGCGGGCTGCCAGACGATCAAGGGCGAGAAGGCCCTCGGTTACGTCCGCACCCGCTACAGCGTGGGCGACGGCTCCGACATCGGACGCATCGGCCGCCAGCAGGAGTTCATGGACGCCATGGCGAAGAAGGCCAAGTCCAAGCTCACGGACGCCGACGCGATGTACGGCTTCCTGCAGTCCGTCACCAAGTCCCTCACCGCCGACCCCGATCTGGCCGGCATCGAGCCGCTGTACGGGCTGGCGAACGAACTGAAGGGCATCGACAGCGACCGCCTGGCCTTCGTCACCGTGCCCAACTACGGGCGGGAGGCCGACCAGCCCACCGACAAGGCCAACGTCGTCTGGCAGTACCCGCAGGCCGCCGACCTGTTCACCTCCCTGGCCAACGACAAGGAGGTCACCAAGGCGCAGGTGGAGGCCGCGAAGAAGGACGTGGTGTACGCGTCCTCGGTGAAGTTCCAGGTCCTCAACGGCACCGGCATCGGCGGCCGGGCGGCGGCCGTCGCCGAGCGGCTCACCGAGGCCGGCTACAGCCTCGCCGGCACCGGCAACGCGCCCTCGACGGTCACGAAGACCACCGTCACCTACCCGGCCGGACTGGAACGCCAGGCCGCCGCACTCGCCTCGCGCATCCCGAACGCCCGTGCGGTGCAGGACGCCTCGGCGACGGCCGGCGTGGTCACGGTCGTCGTGGGACCGGACCTGAAGGTGGAAGACGTCGCTTGATCATCAGCGGTCGTGAGTGCTCGGGAAATGCTGTAAGGTTGATCTTGAGCCGGTCACCGGGAAACAAAAACGGTGAACGACCTCTGCGTTGGTGGTCCAAGGAAAGACGCCCCGCTTCCTGCGGGGAAATGCAGGTGCAAGGCCTGCCCGGCGCTCCGATGACGAGTCCCATCCCGTTTCAGGCGGGGTGGGACTCGTTCGTTGTGCCCCCCTGCAGCGGCAGCTCGGTGACGACCTCGAAGCCGCCGTCGGGCCGGTGCCCCGTCCGTACCCGCCCGCCCGCCGAACGGGCCCGCTCCCGCATCCCGATGAGCCCGTAGCCACCGCCGCCGACGGCGGCCGGCCGCTTCCCCCCGTCGTCGGTGACCGAGAGGGCCAGCCGGTCGTCGGCGTACACGAGCCGTACGTCCGCCGTGCCGACGGCCGCGTGCTTGGTGACGTTGGTGAGGGCCTCCTGCACGATCCGGTACGCCGTGAGGTCGGCGCCGGCGGTGAGCGGGCGGGGCTCGCCCTCGGTGCTGACGGTGACCTCGAGACCGGCGCCGCGGAAGGAGGCGGCGAGCTGCGGGAGTTGGGCGAGACCGGGGGCCGGCGTCATGGCCCGGACGGTGTGCCGGTCGGTGTGCGTGTCGGTGTGCCGGTCGGTGTGGTCGTCGCCGTCCTGTCTCAACAGCCCGACCGTGGCCTTGAGTTCGCGCAGCGCCGAGGCGGTGGTGCCGGCCAGCTCGGCGGTGAGCCGGGCGGCGTCCTGCGGCCGGGCGGGCAACTGCCGTGCCACGGCGCCCGCCTGGAGATTCGCCAGGACGAGGTGATGGGCGACGACATCGTGCAGATCCCGGGCGATCCGCATCCGCTCCTCGGTGACCCGGCGCCGGGCCTCCTCCTCCCGGGTCCGCTCGGCGTGCTCGGCCCGGGCCCGTACGGCGTCCAGGTAGGCGGCGCGCAGCCGGTTCACCGTGCCGAGCGAGGTCGGCAGCAGCAGCCAGGCGGCGGGCCCGACCAGCTTGAGGACCAGGGGTTCGCCGGGCGGTCCGGCCAGGAGCCCGGTGCCGATCAGCAGTACGACGGCGACGAAGGTGAAGGTGTTCGCGGTCCGGCGGTCGGTGGCGGCGGCCAGCGAGTACAGGGCGAGCATCAGGGGCGCCAGCAGCAGCACGGTCAGCAGATACCCGAGCGCGGACGCGGCCACCGCGCAGCCGAGGGTGACGAGGACGGTACGGCGCGGACGCGTACGGCGCGGTACCAGCGCGGCACTGGCGACGGCGGCGAGGAGGACACCGGGCCACCAGGGGACGGCGGGTTCCTGGCCGGGGAAGGTGATCGCACTGCCCGGGAAGGAACAGGCGAAGAGAGCGGCGGCGAGCAGGGCGTCGGTGGGGCGGGGGCGGAGTTCGACGGGCCTGGGTGGCGGGGAGCTCATGGGAGTGGGGTCCTGTCGCGGCGGTTCAGCCGGTGGGGCGGGGGTGCCCCCAGCCGTGCCAGGCGGAGGCGAGGGCGAGGGCGCCCAGGGCGGTGGCGGGGAGGAGCAGGAGGCAGACGGTCGTCATGAGCGGCCTCCCGTGTCCAGGGCCAGCGCCTGCCAGAGGGGCATGACGGTCCAGGTCGCGGGTGCGGGGGAGGGTCGTACGGCCGTGGGGTGGTGACGGCCGGGGCGGCGGGTGCGGGACCTTCTGGCGGGGGTGATGGTGGCGTGGCGCACGGGGGCTCCTGGGGGAGTTGTTGCCTTGCTGTTTATTGCTTGAGTTAGGCAAGCATATTGGAGTTACTTAAGTCAAGCAACGAATGTCGAGAGGTGGCGGGCTGGTGATTGAGGATCTTGCTTGAGTTAGGCAAGTATCTGTACTGTGGGGTAATGCCGATACCACCGTCCCCCTCCCTCTCCCCCTCCCCGCCCCCGGTCGCCACCGACGTGATCGCGATCGAACAGTCCCTGACGCGCATCACGTACCTGGCCGGCCGCGCCCGCCAGCACGAGCGGCTGATGTCCCTCGCCGGCTTCCCCCTCGACCGGGCCGCCGTGGCGATCCTGCGCCACCTCGCCGAGGACGAGATGCTGCGCCCCGGCGTCCTCGCCGTCCGCCTCTCCGTGGAGGCCTCCCACGTCACCCGCCAGCTCCGGCACCTGGAGCAGGCCGGCTACGTCACCCGGGTCCCCGACCCCGAGGACCGCCGCGCCCAGCTGATCCAGCTGACCGACGCCGGCCGGACCGCCGTACGACGCATCCGCGCCGCGGGCCTGCGCGGCATGGAGGCGGCCCTCGTCGACTGGGGACCGGACGATCTGCACCGGCTGGCCTCGCTCTTCGAGCGGTTGGTGAGGGACTTCGTGACCCATGCGGAGGCGGCGCTGGACGCTGCGGTGGAGGGGGCGGTGGAGGGGGCGGTGGAGGGCGCCTGAGCGCCCCCTGCCTCAGAGGTGGGTCGCCACGCGGACCAGGTCGGCGGCCGTGCGCAGCCGGCTCTGCGGCGGCCAGGCGATCACTGTGGTCACCGGCGGCGCGTCCAGGACCGGCACGGCGGCGAGATCCCGGCGCAGGTCGGCGCCGGCGGACTCGGGCACGATCACGGTGGTGCGGCCGAGCGCGATCAGCTGGAAGAGCTGGGTCAGGTTCCGTACCTCCGCCCCCGGACCCGGCGGGTAGCCGCCGTCGGGGCCGGGCCAGCGGGCCATCGGGAGTTCCGGCAGCGCCGCGACCTCCGCCGACCGGATCCGGGAGCGGCCGGCCAGGGGGTGGGCGGCGGGCAGGATCGCCACCTGCCCCTCGGTGCACAGGACTTCGGTGTCGAGTCCGGCCGCCGAGTCGAAGGGCAGATGCAGCAGCGCCACATCCGCCCGCCCGTCCCGCAGCGCCTGCTGCGGCTGGTGCGCCTCGCAGAGCAGCAGCTCGACGGTGGCCGCACCGGGCTCCGCGCGGTAGGCGTCGAGCAGTTCGGCCAGCAACTCGCCGCCGGTGCCGGACTTCACGGCGAGGACCAGGCGGGGGCGCGGCCGCGCGGCCTGCCGGGTACGCCGCTCGGCCGCCGCCACCGCGCCGAGGATCGCCCGCCCCTCGGCCAGCAGGACAGCCCCGGCCTCGGTGAGCGCGACGCTGCGGCTGCTGCGCTCCAACAGGGTGACCCCGAGCCGCAGTTCGAGCCGGGCGATCGCGCGGGACAGGGGCGGCTGGGCCATCTCCAGACGCTCGGCGGCCCGGCCGAAGTGCAGTTCCTCGGCGAGGGCGACGAAGTAGCGCAGCTCGCGTATCTCCATGGCTGCACGGTAGTCCCGGCGGACGGCCGATCGATGCCGCCCGGGTATCGCCGCCATACCCGGACGGTGTTGGTGCCCGGGCGCCGCGCGGCCATGCTCGCTGGCATGAGCGAGAAGACGATCGCGCTGGTCACCGGCGCGAACAAGGGAATCGGGTACGAGATCGCGGCGGGGCTCGGCGCACGGGGCTGGAGCGTCGGGGTCGGCGCCCGGGACGAGCGGCGCGGGGCGGACGCCGTGGCGAAACTGCGCGCGGCCGGCGCCGACGCGTTCGCCGTGCCCCTGGACGTGACCGACGACGAGAGCGTGACGGCAGCGGCGCGGTTGATCGAGGAACGGGCGGGACGCCTCGACGTGCTGGTCAACAACGCCGGTGTCGCGGGCGGTTGGCCGGAGGAGCCGTCGACCCTCGACCTGGGGACCGTACGGCGGCTGGTGGAGACCAACGTCCTCGGTGTCGTCCGGGTCACCAACACGATGCTGCCGCTGCTGCGCCGCTCGGCGCACCCCCGCATCGTCAACCAGTCCAGCCATGTCGGCTCGCTGACCCTGCAGACCACTCCCGGTGTGGACCTCGGCGGGATCAGCGGGGCCTACGCGCCGACGAAGACCTTCCTCAACGCCGTCACCGTCCAGTACGCCAAGGAGCTGAGCGGCGCCGGCATCCTGGTCAACGCCGCCTGCCCCGGCTATGTGGCCACCGACCTCAACGGTTTCAGCGGCACGGCGACCCCCGAGCAGGGCGCGGCGATCGCCGTCCGGCTGGCGACGCTGCCCGACGACGGCCCCACCGGCCTGCTGTTCGACGACGACGGTGTCGTGCCCTGGTGATGGCGGTGTGCCGGGGGGCAGTCGTCCGGCCGGTTCACGCCCCGGCGAGGAAGGAGGCGAGGCCGTCGAGGAAGCGGTCCACCTCCTCGACGGTGTTGTACGGCGCCAGACCGACCCGAAGGGCCGGGTCCCGGAGTTTCAGGGCGGTGAAGGGCTCGTACGCGTAGAACGAGCCGGCGGGGGCCAGGACGCCGTGCGCCGCCAGGTGGACCTGGGCCTCGCGGGCGTCGCGGCCTTCGAGGGTCATGAGGAGCGTCGGGGTGCGGTCGGCCGCGACCGAGTGCACGGTGACGGCGTCCCCCAGGGCGCGCAGCCCGTCCTCCAGCCTGCCGCGCAGCACCTGCTCGTGCGCGTGCAGGGCGTCGAGCGAGTGCGCGAGCCGCTCCCGGCGCGCGGTGCCCGGGCCCGGGTCGAGCGTGGCGAGGAAGTCCACGGCCGCGGTGGCGCCCGCCAGGACCTCGTAGGGCAGGGTGCCGAACTCGAAGCGCTCCGGGACGGTGTCGGGGGACGGCAGGAGCTTGTCCGGGCGGAGGGTCTCGAGGAATGCGGGGGCTCCCGCGAGGACCCCGCAGTGCGGTCCGAGGAACTTGTACGGCGAGCAGACGAACAGGTCGGCGCCGAGCGCGGGGACGTCCACCAGGTGGTGTGCGGCGTAGTGCACGCCGTCCACGTACACCAGCGCGCCGGCCTCGTGCGCCAGGTCGGCGATGCGGCGGACCGGCGGCTTGGTGCCCAGCACGTTCGAGGCCGCCGTGACCGCGACCAGCCGCGTCCTGGACGACAGGGCCCGCTCGTACGAGGCGAGGTCGAGCTCCGCCGTCTCGCCGTCGATCTCGATCCAGCGGACGGTGACCCCGGCGCGCTCGGCGGCCTGGACCCAGGGGCGGACATTGCAGTCGTGGTCCAGCCGGCTGAGGACGATCTCGTCGCCGGCCCGCCAGTCCTTGGCCAGGTGACGGGAGAAGTCGTACGTGAGCTGGGTGGCGCTGCGTCCGTGGACGACCCCGTTCGCGGGTACGGCGAGCAGGTCGGCGTAGGCGGCGCGGAACTCCGCGACGGCGCGCTCGGCGTTCAGCTCGGAGTCGCTGACGGTCCCCCGGTTGGAGAGCGGGCCGGTCAGCGTCGCGGCGATGGCGTCGGCGACGGGGCGGGGCGTCTGGGTGCCGCCCGGACCGTCGAAGAAGGCGAGGCCCCCGTCGAGGGAGGGGAAGTGGGCCCGAAGGGCGGTCAGGTCGATGGCCATGGCCTCGGCTTTCGGCAGACGCGGACTTTCCGGAAGCGGACTTTCTAGACTCTGACACCCGGCCGCGGGACACGTAAAGCGATGGATCGAGAAGGGAGAGTTCACCGTTCATGAAGTCCATGAGGCCTCAACCCGACCTGAAACTGCTGTCCACCTTCCTGGCCGTGGTGAACCGCGGCTCGATGGCCGAAGCCGCGGCGGCCCTCGGCTATGTCCCCTCCGCCGTGTCCCAGCACATCGCCGCCCTGGAGCGGGACCTGGGCGTCGAACTGCTGGTACGCCGTCCCGGCAGCCGGCTGATCCTCACCGCGGCCGGCCGCTCCCTCGCCCAGGCGGCGGGCACGCTCTTCGAGGCGACCGCGCGTTTCCAGGACGCCGCGGCCCGTATCGCGGACCGGGACATCGCCGAACTGCGCGTCGGCGCCTACCCGAGCGCGATGAGCCATCTGCTCCCCGGCGTGCTGGCCACGCTCCGCCCCCGCCGCCGGGGCGCCCGGATCCGTCTGGTGATCGTGGAGACGCACGAGGGGCTGCCGAGGGTCACCTCGGGAGACCTGGACCTGCTCATCGCGTACCGCTATCTGCCCGAGGACCCGCCGATCCCGTCCGCCGACTGGAACGTCACCTCCCTGGGCCACGAGCCCCTGGTCCTCGTCGCGGGCCCGCGCCCGGACGCCCGCCCGTGGGAGCTGACCGACTGCCTCACGATGGAATGGACCTCGGGCCACGCCCGCAGCCCCGACCGGCGCCTGCTGCACCGCTGGGCCGGAGAGCTGGGCATCTCCCCCGAGGTGACCCTGGAGACCGAGGACCTGCACAGCATGCTGGCCATGATCGGAGCGGGCCTCGCGGTGGGCCTGATCCCGGCGACCCTCCTCGGCGGGGACACCGACCGCCCTCGGGTCGAACGGGTCGCCCTCCCGCCCGAGGCCACACCACTGCACCGCGAGATCCTGGCCGTGAGCCGCCCGGGCGTCCGGCATCCGGTGGTCGAGGAACTGTTGGCGTTGCTGGCGGAGGCGTTGACGGGGGTCGGGCGGTGAGGGCCCGATCGTCGGTGGTGCTGGTGAACGCGGTGTCTCAGGACGCCTTTTGGCCGGCGGGCCTCTCGATTCCGGTGGTCACCCGGGCCCCTCGGAAGAGCACCGGGAGCCACAGGAGACATGCCAGCAGGGGGACCGCGGCGTAGGCGGCCATGCCCACACCGGAGCCCAGCCTGTCCATGAGCGAGCCGAGGACGAGATAGCCGATGCCGATGAGCGCCGACTCCACGAATGCGATCATCGACAGCAGGCTCGCCCGATGGCGCGACGGCACGGCCTCGTTGAACACGTTATCCACGATCACGGCGGTGATCTCGGGAATCCCGACCAGGGTCAGGAACGCGGCGACGGTGACCGGGACAAGGCCGAGGCCGCTCAGGCCGAGCGCCGCGGCGAGCGTCAGGAGGGACACCGGGACCATGACCCGATACCCGATGCGCCGGTCCGCGCGGTCCGACAGCAGCGGAGTGAGTCCGCCGGCGAAGAATCCCGCCGAGATGACCACGCCGACCAGTGCGGTGCCCGCTCCCTGATCGGAGAGGGTCTTCTGCGTGAAAATGATGTACGGCGTCAAAGTCGCATGCATCAGTCCGGACACCACGACAAGCGTCACGAGGGCCGGAGTGGCGACCCGAAGCATCGCCCGCCATGCCGTGGCGTCGCCGTGCTCCTCGGCTCCGTCCTGCTCGTCCACCGCGTCCGCGCCGCGGATCTCGGGCACCCGTGACATCAGCGCCACCACGGCCAGGGCGAGGCACGCCGCCGAACCGACGTAGACGACTCCCCAGGAAATCCGCTGCAGCTGGCCGCCGAGGACGATGGCGGCTCCCGAGGTGACCGTCCCGAGCATGGTGAACCGGGACTTGATCCTGACGTAGCCGGCCGTTGCACCACGCCGCACGAGCAGGTCGTACAGCAGGGCGGTGTCCGAACCGGACACGCATGCCATGCCCACGCCCTGCCCGATGAACAGCGTCAGGAACACCCGGTAGTCGGAGAAGGCCACTTGACCGAGCAGACATCCGGCTATCAGCGTCTGGCCGATCACGATGCTCGCTCGCCTGCCGATTCGGTCGGCGATGACGCCCGTCGGCAACTCCGCAAGTCCGCTGACCAGGTAGAGCAGGGTCTACAGTAGGGCCACTTGCCCGGCGGAGAAGCCTCGCTGCTGAAGGAAGAGGACGAATACGCCGCGCTGGAACAGCGTGTTGGCGAGCACGGCGTATACGTAGAACGGGCCCGTGACACTTCGTGCCGCATTGTCGACTGCAGCCGACCCACCGAGGGCCTCCGTGGTGCCGGTCATCGTTCGCGCAGGATATTGGTCACCGGAAAAGAAGCCAAGCCGTCCTCAGCCGCGGCTCGTCGTCACCGTCATCCGGTGACCGGGATCAACGGGCGGTCCCATGCGGCCTTGCGGGCCGGTCGGGCCGGCGTGGGCGTGGTCGCGGGGGTCGCGAAGACCACCAGCCGCAGGATCACGAAGCGGCCTGTGCCCGCCAGGGCCGACGCGCTCAGGTAGACCAGCTGTTCCGTCAGCAGGCCGGGGGACGGGGTGAGGGCGTGGAGGGTGAGGACCGCCACGCTCGTCGCCGCGTAGGCCGCCGCCGCCGAGCCCGCCGACTGCCAGTGGCTGCGCCAGCTCGCGCGGCGGCCGGTGCGGAAGGTGTAGCGGGCGTGGAGTTCGGTGCACAGGAGGGTCGAGGCGATCGTGATCAGGGCGTTCGCCAGGGTCCAGGGCATCGACTCCGCCAGCAGGGGGACCGCGAGGCTGCACAGGACTCCGGTGCCGCCGCCGAAGGCGACGAAGCGGATGAAGGAGGCGAACACGGGGGTCCTTCCGCAGCGGGCAGAGGGGCAGGTCCATTGCTTAACTCAGGCAACTATAAAACTATTGCTTGAGTTACGCAAGCAAGTCTGCCGAGGGGTGTCCCGCACATGCGGGAGGGGCCGACCGCGGTCGGCCCCTCCCCAACGCCCTCCTACGACCCGTTCGCGCTCGACGGGCCGAAGAACTCGATCTCCGCTATCGCCACCTGCTTGCTCGCCGACGCCCCGTACGCCGACTCGATCGTGAAGCGGACCTTGGTGACCTCGCCGACCCGGAAGGCGCGGCGCTGGCCGCCCGCCTGCTGGTCGAGGACCAGTTCACGGGTCGTCGTGGTGCCGTCCTTCAGGGTGATCGTCGCCTTCACGCGGTGCGGCAGGGCCGACGCGGTGAGCTGCTCGGCGCGGGTCGAGGTGCCCGGCGTGATGACCAGGTCCAGCAGTCGGGTCGGCTCGTTGAAGCGGGCCTCGATCCACTCGCCCTCGCCCGACTGCGAGACCCCCGGACCCCACCAGGTGTTGTTGATCTTGTCGAAGGCCAGGTCGGGCTTGTGGCCCGGGTACGAACGGGACGCCGCGAACGAGTCCGGCCCCACCGCCGCCCGCTTCGCGAAGTGGTCCTTGGTCGCCTGCACCGCGTCCGGCGCCTTCACCCCGGCGACGATCAGCAGCGTGAGGACGACCGCGGCCATCACCCACGTCAGGATCCGGTCGAACGTACGGCGCAGACGCGGGCGGTCCCCGGCCCACGGCGTCTCGCCGCCCCGCCCGAACAGCCGTCGCCACCACGGCAGCCGGACCGAGGAACGGTCCTCCAGGGTCATGGGCATCGCACAGCGCGAGCAGTAGTGCCGGTCGGGGCGGTTCGGGGTGGCGCACCAGGGGCACGCGATGCCGTTCGCCTCGCCCTGCACCGGGCCCGGCGTGCGGACCTGCGGCCGGTCCGCCACCGGGACACCCGGCAATACCGGCGCCACGGAGGGAGGCGCCGGCGCGGGCTCCTCCGGATCGGCGACGGGGACCAGGAGGGAACGGGCCCGGGCCGCCATCGTGTCGCCCATGGCGGGGGTGGGGGTGGTGGGCGCGGTTCCGTTGGAGTCCGGGGTGGCGGAGGGGGCGGGGGTCGTCTCCGGGGGGAGGGGCGGGAGGGGGGTCTCCGTCGTGTCCTCGTCGTCCTCGTCGTCCTCGGATTCGTCAGTGCCGGTCGGTTCGGAGGGCTCGGCGGGGGTGTTCCGGGCGTCTGCCGGTCGGGGTGCCGGGGAGCGGTCCTCGGCTTCGGCCTCGGGTTCGGGTTCGGCCTCGTCCCGGGTGCGGGTCGAGGCGTTCGGCGCCGCAGCCGTCGTAGTGGAGGCACGGGGCGTGCCCGTCTCGGAGGATGCCGAGGACGCCGTACCGGAGCTTGCTGTTCCCGCCCTCGCCGGAGCCCGGTCACGGTCGCGGTCCGTCCAGCTCAGTACGGCTCCGCACGCGTCGCAGAAGGACTGGCCGGGTTCCGCCCGGGTGCCGCACTCGGGGCAGTTCTGGGTGGTCATCTTCTCTCCGGGGTCCTTTCGGCGACGGTCACCTTGACCGTGTAGGGCATGTGGGCGGGGCGGGCGGCGGCCACGAGGGCGTCCAGGCGGTGTTCGTCCGCCGGGCCGGGGTCGGGCAGGCGGACCGTGACATGGAGGTGGGGGCGGGCGTCGCCGGGGAACGGGCCGAGGGGGCGGGCGCTCCACGCCGAGCCGCCGCTCTCCTCGATCTCCGGCTCCACACCGAACGCCAGCCGTACGGCCTCGGCCAGCCCCCGGCGGGTGCCGCGCACCCGGTGCAGATACGCGGCCGCGGCGACGGCGGCCCGCAGCCTCGGCTCCGGTTCCGTGCCGTCGGTCTCCGCGCCGACCCAGCCCGCCAGCCAGCGGGTGAAGTCGACCGGGGCGAGCGCCGGGTCGAAGTAGGCGGGCAGGCAGTCGAGGACGTTGAGGATGGGGGCGAGTACGTCGTCCAGGCCGCCGACGAAGCGTTGCGCGAGGTCGTCGTCGGCGAAGACGGCGGGCAGCATCGCCCCGATCGGCGCGGAGGACCCGAGCCCGTCCACGGAACCCCTCATCGACCCACCCTCTTCCAACGGGTCCCTCACGACCCGTCCCCGATCACGCGGACCCGGTGGTCGTACGAGAACACCAGCGCCGGCGCCGCCAGATCGATGCGGTCGGTCGCGTCGCCGCGCTTGCCGGTCAGCGGGTCGGCGGGGTGCAGGGTGACCTGGTCGACCAGCTCCACCCCCGGGACGCGCTGCAGCACCGCGAACACCTCGCCGGACTGCACCGGACGCCCGAACGGCCAGCCCCTGCCGTCCGCGCCGCCGGTCAGCGGGTCGAGGTGCCGGTAGAGGGCGTCGTGGGCCTGGCGGCGGACGCGGTCGGTGTCGACGCCGCGGAAGGCGTGGACCGTGGCGACCACCGTGACGCCCTGGTAGTAGGGCGGGCCGACCGCCAACCGGGTCCCGATCAGACGGCGTTCGTCCAGGTGCCGCATGATCCGGTCCAGCATGGCGTCGCCGGGGACCAACTGCTCGAAGCGGAGGCGGCCGCCGGGGTCCGGGACCGCCTGGGGGACCACCAGGACCCGTACCGCGTACGAGCCGTGCTCGTCGGGCTCGCCCTCCAGGCAGGTGATGCGGGCGGTCTCGGGGGCCGCCCGGCGGGCCAGCTCCTCGTAGTCGCGCAGGGTCACGGCGCGCTCCTGGGCGCGCAGCGTGATCGGCGCGCGGAGCTTCGCCTCCTCCACCGTCTCGCCGTCGACGCCGCCGCGCGCGGCCTCCCGGTTGACGACCTCGGAGACGTACGGCACGGAGGTGCGCAGCACCCGCACCGCGCCCCGGGCCACGTTGCCGGCCCGGCCGCCGCCCGTGCGGTAGCGGCGGGCGCGGACGAAGGCGCCCTTGGGGGCGACGGCGCCGTACTGGCGCAGTGTGCCGTCGGGTTCGCGGACGGACGGGCCGAAGGCGATCTCGCCGGTGGCGGCGTCGAGGGTGATGTGGCGGTCCTCCGGGCCGGAGGCGGCGAAGTGCGGGACGACCTGCCAGTCCACCCAGCCCTCGTGCTCGGCGGTCTGGAGCAGGACCGGCGGGTCGTCGCCGACGACGGGGGTGTTCGCGAGACGGAGGCGCTGGCCGGGCAGGCCCGTCGACTCGCCGAGGTTCTCGTCGTCGACGGTCTCGGCGTGGACGGCGGGGGCCGTGCCGCCGACCGTGAAGGCCTCGGCGGAACGGACCGTCGGGGAGGTGGTGTAGAAGGGCTGGCCGACCAGCGGTTCGGTGACGCGGCAGCGCAGCCAGCCCGCCTCCTGGCCGCCGGAGCGGGACAGGACGTGGCCGCCGGGGATGTGCAGGACGACCTCGCCGGGGCGGTTGAGGCCGCCGGTGCCGTCGCGGTCGACCTCGCAGGGCTGCCAGCCGTCCTCCGTCCACGCCTCCCAGACCAGCGGGGGCTGCCGGGGGTCGACGCCGACACCGTCGACACGGCTGTCGAGTTCCAGGGCGACCGCGCAGTGCGGGACGGCGGCGCTCAGGCCGAGCAGCATGCAGTCGCCGGGGCGCGGGGCCTCGGCGAAGCACAGCACGTCCTTGCCCTCGGCGAGGTCGGTGGTCAGGTCGGTGACCGGCGCGCCCTGCCGCTGGACGACCAGATGCGACAACTCGCTCGGTACGACGGAGAGTTCGCGTTCCGTCGCGAAGACGACCGCCTCCTCGCTCTCCGTGCGGAGGGTCGCCACCTCGGTGCCGGCCGGCAGCAGCACCGGCTCCTCCTGGGGCGCCGACAGCCAGAAGGTGACGTCGGTGCGGGCCGCGGACGGCGGGAAGAGGCGGATGCCGACCAGGTCCAGGAAGGCGAGGTGGTTCTTGTCGGGGACCCGGTTGAGGCGGTAGACGATCTGGTCGGCCATGTGCGCGACCGTCTCGACGAGCGTGACGCCCGGGTCGGACACGTTGTGGTCGGTCCACTCCGGCGCGCGCTGCTGGATGTAGCGCTTGGCGTCGTCGACGAACTGCTGGAAGCGGCGGTCGTCCAGGTTGGGGGAGGGCAGGGCCATCAGCGGTCGCTTTCGGAAGCCGTACCGGAGGGGCCGGGCAGACCCGGCTCTTCGTGGGACGGAATGACGTAGAAGGGGAAGACGAGACTGCGCGGGTTGTTGGTCCCGCGGATGGAGTAGCGGACGTCGATCCAGAGCACGCCCTGCTCGGCGCCGGCCGTCACCTCGACGTCGTTGACCTCGATGCGCGGCTCCCAGCGGTCCAGGCTGGTGTACACCTCGTGCTGGATCCGGCCCGCCGTCGCCTCGTTGACCGGGGCGAACACCAGGTCGTGGATGGCGCAGCCGAACTCCGGGCGCATGGGGCGCTCGCCCGGCGCGGTGGCGAGGATCAGCCGGATCGCCTCCTCGATCTCGCGCTCGCCGCTGACCATGGCGATGCCTCCGGTGGGGCCGATCCGCAGGGGGAACGCCCAGCCCGACCCGACGAACTGTTCGGCCATCAGAGGGCCACCCTTCTGGGGGAATGCCCGGCTCTCACGGGATCGGATACGGCTTGTTGTTGACCATCACGACGCCCTGGAGCAGCAGCGTCGCGGCCCGGATGCCCACGTTGGCGGTGGCGTTGACCTGGACGGTGCCGCCCGCGGTGACGGTGGCCGCGCCGCCCGCCTTCAGGCTGAGCGCGCCCAGCGCGTCCACGGCGACGACGCTGGTCAGCGACTTGAGGTTGACCGCGCCGGTGCCGCGGATGTCGAGCAGCCCGCCGCTCTTGATGGTGAGCTTGCGGCCCGCGCTCAGGGTGAGATCGGTGCCGGCCTCGACGGACACCGACCGGGTGCCCGTGATCTTGACGGTGCCCTTGCTGTCGACGGTGATCTCGGTCTTCGTACGGTCCAGGTTGATGACGAGCCTGTCGTCCCCGGACGTCACCCTGACCCCTTGCTTACGGCCGCCGGTCTTCTGGCTGAGCAGGTCGACGCGGTTGCCGTCCCGGTCGGAGAGGGTGTGCCGGGCGGCCCGCCGCCGCGCCCCGTCGTGCAGCGGCACGTCCTTCACGGGCGTCGGCTTGTCCTTGCCGTTGTAGAGGCCGCCGATGACGTACGGGTGGTCGAGGGCGCCCCGGTCGAAGGCGACCAGCACCTCGTCGCCGACGTCCAGCGGGAAGATCGACCCGCCGTCCTTGCCGCCCCACTGCGCGACCCGCGTCCAGTCGGAGATGTACACATCGTCGAGCCACGGGAACTGGAGCTTCACCCGCCCCTGCTTCAGCGGGTCCTGTACGTCCGTCACCAGCGCGTTCGTCGTCCCCGGGAGATGCAGTCCGTTGTGCGAGGCGGCGCCCCCGCCGCCGGAGGCGAGCCCGTACAGCGACCGCCACTGCCGCCCGCTGACGGTCACCCACGCCTCGTAGTGCTTGCCGTCGCCGAAGACGTGCCGTACGGACGTGGCGGTGTACTTGCCCTCGAAGGGCGCACCGACGTCGGCGAGGGTGACGGGCAGTCCGGGCCGCAGCTTCGGGGTGCCGCGCGCGATGACCTCCAGCTCGGCGAAGGACCCGGTGACGTCGTCGGCGAGGGCCTCGGCGGCGAACTTCACCTCCGACTGCCGGTCGTACGGCGTCTGCGCGTCGACCAGCTTCGCCGGCTTGAACTTGGCCGCCGCCTCACCGGGTGTCGTCCCGATGCTGATGCCGGGGTTGGTGGTGGCGGGCGCGGTCGCGGTGAGCTTCTTCTTCGTCGTCACGTCCCAGCCGCGCGCCTCGACGGTGGCGACCTGCTCGGCGGAGGTGACGGCGGCCCGCAGCCGCAGGATGTCGGTGCCGGCCTCCAGGACGTACGGGCTCTTCTCACCCGGTGTCGAGGTCGGCGGCGCCCCGGAGGCGGGGTCGGGCTTGACGAACTGGAACTTCCCCTTGGAGTCGACCGACATCACCATCTCGTTCTCGTCGGCGAGACGGGCGAGGAAGTCCCAGTCGGTGACGTTGGCCTGGCTGATGAACTCGTAGACCGTCTTCGTCGACTGGATCCTCCCGACGGGCACCCCGGCCTGCGCGGCGAGCTTGCGGGCGATGTCGGAGGCGCTCTGGTTGCGGTACGCGGCGATCCGGCGCTGACGCATCAGACGGTGGCCGGCGTCGTACCCCCGGATGACGGTGAAGGACCCGGTGCCGTCGTAATCGGCCTCCAGCCCGCAGACCTCACCCGTGAGCAGCGGATCCCCGGCCCCCTGCCCGTCCGCGATCGGCGTCAGCACCACCGGGGTGCCGAACTTGACGCCCAGTTTGCCGAGGACGAGCCGGTACGGGTCGCGGAACGTCAGCCGGAACGAGGCGGGCACCCCGAGCCCCTGGTCCACCCAGCCCTCCACCAGCAGCGGAGCGAAGTCGGGCGGCAGCGGGCTGCCGCCCAGGGTGACCTTGATGATGTTGGAGAACGCGGTCGCCACCATCAGGAACGCACCTCCCCCGCGGACGGCAGGATCAGCTCGATGCCGGTGGGCAGCCGGGTCGGGTCGTCGATGCCGTTGGCCTCGGCGATGTCCCGCCACGCGGCCGTGTCGCCGTACTCCCGCCAGGCCAGCGACTGCAGCGAGTCGCCCGCCACGACCCGGTGCACCCGCTGCGCGGTCAGCGCGCCCGAGGTCGGGTTCTGCCCCTTGGTCTTGCTGGGGATCTCGTGCAGCCGCACCTGACAGGTGGCGCGGATCGGCACACCGGTCGTGCCGAACAGGGTGTACGAGACGTCGACACTGCTGACGTACGCCGTGAAGTGCACGGTCGAGAACGACCCCCACTGGAACACCACCCACGGCGGCGAGGGCTGGTTCGCGGCGATGCTGCCGGTGGTGACCTCGCAGCAGTCGAACAGCGACTCCACCTTCTGCATCACCGTGTTGCTGTCCGGCTGGTCGGAGGAGTCCAGGAAGATCTCCACGCTCATCTCGCGCGGCTCCGGCCCCATGAACTCCGGCTTCGAACCGTCACGGACGGCCGCCGTCGGCGTCACCTTCCACAGCGCCCGGCGCGCCACCTGCAACTGGGCCGGGTTGAACTCGAACTCGAAGGACTTGCGCAGCCCGCCCGGTGTGGTGCTGGTGCCGACCGGCGGTTCGTGGATCGAGAGGGTCGCGCGGACCAGGCTCTTGCCCGCCCCGCTCCTGCTGCCCTTTGCCATGATGTCGGGTCCCCTTCCCGTCCTAGTCGGTGAAACCGTGGTGCGTGATCTCCAGGACCTCCGTGGCGACGCCCGGGCTCTCGGGGTTCAGGGAGGGGCCCTGCCAGCTGACCGGCAGCACGTCGATGAGCCCCCACCGGGCCACCTCGGAACCGTCCGCCCGCAGTGCCGCGATCTGCGCGGTCGGGCGGGTCACCCCGGTCGTGACCGAGGAGATCCACTTGGCCACCTTGGCGGTGTCCGGGGTGAGGGGGCGGGTGAGGCGGATGTTGGAGAACGTGACGCGGGAGGGGAGCGCCCAGACGAAGCCGTTGTTCCCGCCCTCCTGGCGGTGCTCGATCTCCACCTGGGAGGACAGGCCCTCGCACCCGTTGAAGTAACCGAGGCTCTCGCCGTCGATGGTCAGGGTGAAGAAGATGGTGGAGCCCGGGTCGAGATCGCGGGACATCGAGGGGGTCTGGCCTTTCTGGGGGCGGCGGGCGGGGTGGTGGTCGGTGGTGGTCGGTGGTGGTCGGTGGTGGTCAGTGGCGGGGGTCGCGGAGTCTGCCGATTCGTTCGCGGTCCAGGCGGAGTTCGGTGCGTAGGAGGCGGGTGATACGGCCGGTGAGGCGGTGCGTCAGCTCGTCGAGCTGGAAGTCGGTGAGGGCGCGGGGGTCGAAGGCGGGGGGTTGGGGGGTGGTGCGGGTTCCGGCGGTCTCGGGGCCGGTTCCCTGACGGGAGCCGGGGGGTGGCGTGGCCGGGGTGCGGGGTGCGGCTGGAGGCGGTGCGAGGGCTGCGCGTCGCTGGACGGTGGGGGTGGGTTGGGGCGCGAGCGTGGTGGGGGGCATGGGTGCGGGGGCGGGAAGAGGTGGCTGCGGGGTGGGGGTGGGGGGTGCTGGGAGGGGCGGGGTGGTGAAGGAGGCGGCGCGGGGCTGGACCACGGGGACGCGGTCGCTGCCGGGGGCGGGACGGCGGAGGGGCACCGGGGCGGTGACCGGGCGGCGCTGCACAAGGGGGTGGGAGGCGGCGTACGGCGCGGTGGCGTGGGCGGTCGGCGTGCCGGGGGGAGCGGCCGTGGGCTGGACGGACGGGGCCAGGGCGCGCTGGATCGCCTCCGGGATGGGGGTGGTGGGGGCATCGGCGTGTGTGGCGGGTGGCTGGGGGGTGGGGGCCAGGGCGCGCTGGATCGCTTCCGGGACAGGGGTGATCGGCGCGGGGGTGGTGGGTGCCGGAGCGGGGGTGGCAGGGCGGGCGGGGAGGGGGGCGCCGAGCGCGGAGGGCTTGGTGGTGCGCTGCACGGCCGGGGGTGTGGGGGTGCCGGTTGCGCCGGGGGTGGTGTGCGGCTGCGGGGGGCGTGAACCGGACGAGGGGCGCGGGGAGTTGACGGACGCCGGGAGGGGTGCGCCGAGGCCGGTGCGGGGGCGGGCGGCGGTGGCGGGCGGGGCGGGCGCGCCGGGCCGGGCGGCGGCGCGCTGCACGGCCGGGGGTCGAGGGGTGCCGGGCCCGTTCTGCGGGTGGGACTGGGAGGGGGTGGCGCGCTGGACCGCAGGTGCCTCGGTCGGGGCGGCGGAGGGCGCGGCTTGCTGTGCCGGGGGGACGGGCGCGGGGGCCCGGCCGGGGGCCGGCGCGGTCATGGCCCGCTGGACGGGGTGCGGGGCGGCGGAGGGCGCGGTCGGGCGGACGGGCGTCGGGGTGCCCGGTGCCGGGGTGGCGGCCTGCCGGCCGGAACGCCCGGTGGACGTCGGCGAGCCGCTTTCCGCCGTTGCGGGGGTACGGCCGTCCTGGCGCCGGAGGGCAGGGGTGGGCACGTCGGCGACCGGGGCCGGGGGTACGGCCCGCTGGACGGAGGGTTCGGGGACCGCCGTCGGCGTGGGCGTGGGCGTGGGCGCGGAGCCGTGCTGCTGGGGGGCGACGGCTGCCGGGGGCGCGCTCGGGGCCGTGGGGGAGGGCTCGGGGACCGCCGTCGGCGTGGGCGTGGGCGTGGGCGCGGAGTTGTGCTGCTGGGGGGCGACGGCTGCTGGGGGCGCGCTCGGGGCCGTGGGGGAGGGCTCGGGCGAAGCCGCGCGCTGGACGGGGAGGTCGGCTGAAGGTGTGGGGGTGAGCGGGGCCTTGGGGGTCTGTGAAAGCGCGCGCTGGACAAGGGAGTTGGCCGAAGGCGCGGTGGCCTGGTGCGGGGGTGGGGCCGTGGCGGAGGTCTTGGGCGCGGGCGAAGCCGTTCCCTGGAGGGGGAGGTCGGCCGGGCGCGGGGTGGTGAGGGGGCTCCCGGGTGTCGGTGAAGCCGCGCGCGTGGACGGCTGGGCGGTCGGGGGCACGGTCTGTCGGTCGTCCGGCGCGGGCGAAGCCGTCCCCTGGAGGGGGAGGTCGGCCGGGCGCGGGGTGGTGAGGGGGCTCCCGGGTGTCGGTGAAGCCGCGCGCGTGGACGGCTGGGCGGTCGGGGGCACGGCCTGTCGGTCGTCCGGCGCGGGCGCAACCGCCCGCTGGACGGGGAGCCCGACGGGGCCGGGGACCGGGCCTTGTACGGGGTGCCCGCCGCCGGAAGGGGTGGCCACCCCGGCGGCTGCCGCCGGCGGGGGAACCGGGACAGCCACCGCCGAGGGGCCTGGGCCCGGGGCGGGTTCCTTTACGGCCGCCGGACGTTCGCCGTCGGTGCCGTTGCCCCGGGGCGCGACGGGGGTGGACGGAGGACGGGCGGGCAGCGTGCGCCGCTGCACCGGGGCCGGGGCCGGGGCCGACCTGGTCAGGGGGACGGCGGGCGCCGTCGCCGGACGCGGTGCCGCCGGGGACACCCGGATGCCCCGCGCCGGGGTGGCCGACGGCGGGGAAACGGGGCGTGCGGGGTGCCGTTGCACGACTGGGAGGGGGGTGGGGGAAGCCGAGGGGGAGGACGCGACGCCGGGGCCCGTCGGGGCGGTGCCGGGGTGATTCGGGTGCGTGGGTGCGGTCGACGACCTGTTCGGGAGCGGCGCGCTGGATCCGGAACCGGCAGGGCGCGGCGCTGCGGCGCCGGGGCGGGTGGGGTGCGCCGGGGCCGCCGACTGGACCGGGCGCGAGGGCGTCGATGCGGTGCCGGGTGCGGCGGAGGGCGAGACCGGCGACGGGACCGGGCCGGACGGGGACGACACGGCACCGGTACGCCTCGATACGGCGACCGGAACGACCGGCGTGGATCCCGACGGCGCTGCCGAGGCCCGCTGAACGGCCGGCACGGCCCGCACGACGGGCGCGGCTGCGGTCGACGACTGACCAGGAAGGCCAGGTCCCGCACCGGGCAGGCCAGGTCCGGCGCCCGGCAGGGCCGGTCCGGCACCGGCGTGCGCAGGTCCGGCAGGTCCCATGGCGGTCGGGAGGGTCGATCCGGCGCGCTGGATCACGGGTCCCGGAGCAGGGAGGCCCGGCTGCCCCGCACCCGGGAGCGGGCGTCCGGCACCAGGCGGTGCGGACACGGCACTTGGAGGCGTCGGTGAAGCGCCTGATGAGGTGGGACCACTCCCCGGACGCGAGGTCGAGAGGCCGGGCAGCGCGGAGGCGGCCCGGCTCGGCACACCGGCCCCGTTTCCGGGCAGGCCGGAGCGAACCCCCGGCAGCCCCGAAGCCGCCGCCCGCCGCGCGACGGGAACAGCTCGCTGTACGACGGGAGCGACCCGCGGCACGACCGGTACGGCCCTCGGCAGCCCGGGTGCACCGCCCGGAAGACCCGGTGCCGCCCCCGACAGCCCGGGCAGACCCGCTACCGCTCCCGGCAGAGCCCCCGTCAAACCCCCCGCCAGACCAGGCACCGCCCCCGGCACCCTCGGCCCACCCCCCGGTAGCGGTGCCGTCTGCACCGGGACCGTCGGGGTGGCAGGCGGAGTCGGCCGTGGCGCAGCTGCCGACGGCAGGTTGCTCAGCAGACCGCCCGGGTTGCCGTCCAGGACCGTCAGTGGGCGTACGCCGGTGAAGGCCGGGTTCTGCCAGGTGGCCAACCGCCCGCCGAACCCGGAATCGGCGACACCCGCCGCCGTACCGGACGCCACGGCCCGCTGGATGGGAGGCAGCCGGGTCCAGGACGCGGCCACGACGGCACCACCCGCAGCGGACAGCCCACCGTCCGTCACCCCGGCACCCGCACCAGCACCTGACGTACGACCGCCCGTCGCACCCGCACCCGCCCCCGAGCCCGCGGCCACGGTCCGCGGCTCCGCCCCCCGTCGCCGCCCGCCCCGGAATCGATCCAGAAGACCCACCGGTCAGCCCTCCGTTCCGCCCCGGGTCACCAGGGTGCCGATGTGGGCCGTCCAGCGGCGGCGGTCGTGGTGTTCCAGGTCGAGGATGTCGTCCAGGGCCCAGTGGAAGTGGTAGGCGACGTACGCGATCTCCTCGTGCAGCCGGTCGGTCGCGTACGTCACGATTCCCCCAGGCGGCTCCCGCCCAGTTCCACCTCGAAGGGCTCCGCGCAGTGCGGGCACTCCACGGAGGCGCGGGTGTGGCCCTCGGCGTTGATCTGGCGGTAGAAGTCCTGGAGGAAGGCCAGGTCCGAGGCGAACATGTTCTCCACCACGCCGTCGTGGACGAGGGGGAGCGTGCCGAGGCGGGTGATGACCCGGCCCAGGAGGACGACCGACAGGTACGCCGGGTTCTCCTGGACGCGGATGTCCCGCAGCGGGACCAGTTCGTCGCGTGCCGTCGACAGCCGCATCACGCCGTCGCGGTGGACTGTGCCCGCCTCGTCGACGTACCCGCGCGGCAGTTCGAAGGCGAACTCCGTCTGCAGGGTCTGCCGTTGCACCGGGGCCGGCGCGGGCGCCGAGGGCGGGAACGGGGCCGCCGTCTCCTGGAACTCCGGGGAGTCCTGGGAGGGCTGCTCCATCTCCGGCCGCGGCGCCCGTACCGCCGTACGCCGCATTACTCGATGACCAGTTCTTCGAACGTGATCGTCACGGTCTCGGTCAGCGCCGACGCCTCGCCCGCCTTCACGGTGCTGGTGTCGATCTTGCTGCACCACGCGTTGCGCATGTTGTACCGCTTGACCGGGTTGTTCATGTAGTCCATCACCATGATCGTGGCGTTCTTGCGGGCGGAGCCCATCGAGCCGTTGATCGACTCGGTGATCCACTGGTTGAACGCGGCGGACTGGGTCATACCGCGCACGACCGTGCAGGTGCCCGCCTTCTTCACGCCCGGCAGCTTCTTGGTGACCGGCTTGCCCTGCGCGGAGACCTGCTGGTACTCGATGACGTCCTGTTCGAGGCTGAGGCCGCTGACCTCGGCGAGGTACTCGACCATCACGCCGTCGATCTGCAGGCCGAAATTGTGCGAAGTAAGGGCGTCACCCGGCTGGAGGCTCATCTGGGTTTCCTTCTAGGGGAGTTGACTGCGGTGCGGTGGACGGCGAGGGGTGCCTACTCCTCCAGCTCCCCGTTGCCGCTCGAGAACTGCGCCAGCCGGAAGATCACGAACTCGGCCGGCTTGACCGGCGCGATGCCGATCTCGCACACCACCCGGCCGACGTCGACCGACTCCGGCGGGTTGGTCTCCTCGTCGCACTTGACGTAGTACGCGTCCTCGGGCTTGGCGCCGAACAGGGCGCCGCTGCGCCACTCGTTGACCAGGAACGCCGAGACGTTGCGCCGGATCCGGGCCCACAGGGCGTGGTCGTTCGGCTCGAACACCACCCACTGGGTGCCGATCAGGATCGACTCCTCCAGGTAGTTGAAGTACCGGCGGACGTTGAGGTAGCGCCAGGCCGGGTCGGAGGACAGGGTGCGCGCGCCCCAGATGCGGATGCCCCGGCCCGGGAAGGCACGGATGCAGTTCACGCCGATCGGGTTGAGGAGGTCCTGCTCACCCCGGGTGATCTGGATCTCCAGGTCCACCGCGCCGCGGACGACCTCGTTGGCGGGGGCCTTGTGCACACCGCGCTCGGAGTCGTTGCGGGCCCAGACGCCGGCGACGTGGCCGCTCGGCGGGATCAGCCGGGACTGGCCGGAGGCCGGGTCGAAGGACTTGATCCAGGGGTAGTACAGGGCGGCGTACTTGGAGTCGTAGCCGGCCGTCTCCTGACGCCAGACGCGGATCTGGCGGGCGTTGAGGCTCGGCGGCGGGTCGATGATCGCGACACGGTCGCCCATCAGCTCGCAGTGCGCGATCAGACCGAGCTGGACGGCCTTGACCTGCTCCAGGTCGATCGCGCCGCGCTGGTAGGCGGCCATCAGGTCGGGCACCGCGACCATGGAGATCTCGTCGACGGCCTCCAGGCCGCCGAAGCCGGTGCGGTCGGCGCTGTCGCCGAGGTACTGCGCGGGGCCGACGGTCGCCGTGTCGTCGGCGGCCGGCAC
Source organism: Streptomyces sp. NPDC005820 (assembly GCF_040630255.1). Classification (NCBI taxonomy): domain Bacteria; kingdom Bacillati; phylum Actinomycetota; class Actinomycetes; order Kitasatosporales; family Streptomycetaceae; genus Streptomyces; species Streptomyces sp. NPDC005820. The sequence continues at coordinate 32,139 of NZ_JBEXXE010000055.1, read as the reverse complement.
AGCGGGCGCGGCGGCGGACGCCGACGGCAGCGCCACCGTCTGGTTGTCCGGGCGGGCGAGCTGCGCGGCGGGCGCGGCCTCGGCCACGGTGATGAACCGGGACCGCTCCTTGACCTGGGTGACGACGTAGGCGCGGTTGCCCTTCTTGGCGCTGACGTCGAAGGTCTCGACCGGCTGGTCGCCGTCCTTGACGATCAGCTTGAACCGCTCGGCGGGGCCCTCGCCCTCCGCGTCCGCGACCTCGACGCTCAGGTTGCCCGGCGCGGTCGCGGTCACCGAGAAGGTGCCGAGCTGCTTCGGCTCACCGGCGGGCAGCGCGGCCGGGGCGGCCGAACCGGTCACCGCGGAGGGGGACTTGGTGTCGCCGGACGCGCCCGCGGCGGAGCCGCCGACACGGACGACGTAGGCCGCCGAACCACCGTTGTTGAAGAAGCCGTAGACGGAGTGCGCCAGGTAGTACCCGTCGGTGAAGTCACCGAACGCCGCCACGTACTGGGTCCAGTTGGTCACCAGCGTCGGCTCGTTGAGCGGGCCGGTCGGGGCGAGCCCGACGAAGGCCGCCACCGAGGTGCCCACCCCCTCGATCGGGCGGGAGCCGCTGGCCACCTCCTCGACGTATACGCCGGGCGACAGGTAGGACGGCATGCTGTGCTCTCCTCGGGGTACGCGTCAGGACGTTCCCACCGTCACGCGCGAAGCGCGTCGCCCGAAACGGCCTCGGGTGCACGTCCCGGGGCACAGTCGGTGCCCGGTCGGGCAACCGGGGCCCTAGGACCGGCCTGCCGCGGGCCGGGGGGTGAGGGGCTCCGGCGGGACTCCCACGGGCCCAGTGGCCGGACCTGGGGGCCTGTCCGGCCGGGAGGGCAGCCGGTGCGGTCCTGCCGGGCAGCCGCTCTGCCCCCTGGCCTCTGACCCCGCTCGCCGCCACACCGTAGCGTCGGTGCGTGAGCCTGTGGACCTCCCTCGAACCCGCCTCCGTCACCGTCGACCCCGGCAGCCGGGCGACCGTCCGGCTGCGGGTGCGCAACACCGGTGACGTCGTCGACGAGTACCGTTTCGAGCCCGTCGGGGACGTGGCGCCCTGGACGACGGTGGAGCCGCAGACGCTGCGGCTGTACCCGGGGACGACCGGCACGGTCGAGCTGACCTTCGCGCCGCCCCGCACCTCGGACGCGACGGCGGGGCCGAACCCGTACGCCGTGCGGATCACGCCCACCGAGCATCCGGACGCGGTGACCGTGCCGGAGGGGAATCTGACGATCACCGCCTTCACGGAGGTGCGGGCCGAGCTGGTCCCGACGACCGTGAAGGGGCGCTTCAAGGGCCGGCCCCGGCTCGCGATCGACAACCTCGGCAACACCAAGGTGACCGCCTCCCTCAGCGGCGGCGACAACGGCGACCGGCTGCAGTACGAGCTCCAGCCCGCCAACGTGCAGATCGAGCCCGGCCGGGCCGTGTTCGTGGACACCACCCTGCGGCCCCGGCAGATCATCTGGTTCGGGTCCAAGGAGGAGCAGCCCTACCGGCTGGCCGTACGGCGGTCCGGGGCGCAGCCGCTGGAGGTCGACGGCACGTTCGTGCAGCGGGGGTTCCTGCCGCGCTGGCTGGCGACCGCGCTGAGCGTCACGATGGCCCTCGCGATCGCGTTCGTGATGATCTGGCTGGCGTACAAGCCGCAGGTGCGGTCCCTCGCCTCGGAGAAGCTCGCGGAGGCCGGCGCCACCGCGCTGCCCAGCCCCTCGGCGCCCATCGAGAGCGCGCCGCCCGCGGCCGCGACCAGCGCGCCCGCGGCCCCGGAGGTCCCCGCGAACACCGGCGGCGACACGGCGGCCGCCGGGAGCGGCAGCGGCAGTGGGAGTGGCAGCGGCAGCGGCAGCGGGAGCGGCGGGGGGTCGTCGAGCACGACCACCAAGCCGAAGAAGCAGACCGCCGCGGACGCGGTGCAGGCCCTGGCGGCCCGCAGCGACGGCCGGCACATCTGCTACCGCGCCTATGTCGCCGACCGCGGCTGGCAGGACCCGGTGTGCGACGGCGCGATCGCCGGTACGACGGGCAAGGGCCTGCCCATCAAGGAGCTGAACATCGCCACGGTGGGCACCAAGGGCGTCAACGGCAACGGCGCCCATGTGACCGAGGGCTGGCTGACCGGCTCCAAGTGGTCGAGCGCGGCCGACGGCGCCGACATGTACATCGGCAGCCTCAAGGAGGCGGTCTCGCCGCTCCAGGGCTTCACCATCGGGTTGGGCGACGGCAGCTCGGTCTGCCAGAACGCGCACATCAAGGACAAGGGCTGGCGCGGCGTGGGCTGCTCGGACCCCAACGCCAAGGACAAGTGGATCTACGGCGGCAGCCCCATGGACTGGAAACTCCAGCTGGAGGCGGTCCGCTTCACCCTTTGAATCCTCCCCTCCCTGAAGGGAGCGGATTCCTGGCTCAGGCGGCCACCTGGGGCAGCGCCCCAGGTGGTCCTACGCCATCAGCACCAGCCGGGCACGGCCTCGGCTCCGGCCAGGCGCCAGCGGGCTCCGGTCATGTCGAGACGGCCTTTCACCAGGTGGCGGCAGGCTCACCCATGCCTCGAGCGTCAGGGTTGCGGCGCCCGCACGGCGCCGCGCCTCATGTGCGTTTCCGGGTGCGGTTCCCCCGCCGACTCAGCTTTCGGCCCTGAACTTGCCCGGCGTGGTGCCCAGCCTTTGTTGGAAGACGCGTGTCATGTGGCTCTGGTCGGAGAAGCCGCACAGGGTGGCGATTTCCCGCAGGGGGTTGCTCGTCCGCTGGAGCATGAGCTGGGCCCGGGAGACACGCTGTTTGATGACGAATTCGTGTGGAGTCGTACCCGTGGTCTGCCGGAACCGCCGCGCGAAGTGATAGCGGCTCAGGCCGACGCAGTCGGCGAGGTCGTCGAGGGAGATGTTCTCGCGCATGCGCGAGCGAATGAATTCCTGAACGGCACCGATCTGTCCTGTGGTGAGCGTGTCGTTGGAGCTGTGTTCCTTGAACTGGACCTGCGCGTGGCGCCGCAGGATGTGCACGGACAGTTGACAGGACAGGGACTCGATCAGCAGCGGACTGCCCACGTCACTGTGCGCGGCCTCGGCCGCGATGTGCATGGCCGTGCGGTGGATCGCCGGGTCGCTGGCCTTGAGGACGTCGTGGAGTTCTATGTCGGCGATATCGCGTTCGTACATCTGACGGCAGGTCGCGGCGAGTTCGTCCTGGGTGAGGTAGACGTGCACGACCTCGATTCCCTCCGGCCAGACCCAGTGGGACTCGGCGGCGCGGGTGAGCAGTGAGACGTCCCCGGGGCCGAGGTGTTCGGTTGACCAATGGCCGTCGAGGCGACGTCGCATGGCCGTGGTTCCGCGGCGATAGGCGACGATCATGTAGTCCCGCATCGGGGGGACTGCGACATCGGAGCCGCCGTAGCGGTATCCGCGTACCGACATGCCGTCCCAGCCCTGTTCGGGACTGTGCACGGTGAGGCGCCCCGGCACCCAGGTCGGAAGCTCCTCCGGCCTGATCAGGTGTTGCGCCATCGCACTGCCCTCCACGTCGACGCTGACGCTCGGCAACGGCCGCGCCGCGCGCATGCGGCGATTCGTCGCGTTTCGACGCTAGCGCCTGAGCGCGGTATGCGACAGATCAGGGGACTCGCAGTGCCCGCATGTTCAATCCGGGCGGCGGATTGTTCAACGCGTCGAGACGCGCCGCGCCTCTATGACGTGCGGCTTCCTCCGTCTCGTTGCCGACCGTGCACGTTCCTTCAATGCCCGGGCATTCCTGTTCAAGCCTTTTCGGCGGGATCCGGTGCACCGTTCTCGGCCATCAGATGTGCGCTCGTACGGCCCTGGGCCGCCAGGTGGGCTCGTACGGCACCGCAGCTTCCGTTCGATCGGAGATGCACCCGTGACAGTCGAAGATCAGTCACCCGGTACAGACGCAAGCAACTGGGTCGCCCTGGATGCGGGCGGCACGATGACCGACGCGGTCATCGTCAGCGAGGACGGTCGCTTCCTCGTCGGCAAGTATCTGACCAACAAACAGGACGAGTCAGTCAGTTTCATCGGGTCGATCGCCGATGCCGCGAAGACCGACGGCCGGCAGCTGTCCGAGGTGCTGCCGCACAGTGAGGTCATCGTCTACGCCGGCACGATCATGCTGAACACACTGCTCAGCAAGACGGGGTCGTCCGTGGGGCTGCTGCTGACGCAGGGCTTCGAGGACTACCTGCTGATGGAGAAGGCCGAGGGCGGCTGGCTGGGCTATCCCTACGCCGACCGGCTGCATACCGTGACCCATCATCATGACGACCCGGTGATTCCGCGGTCGCGAGTGCGCGGCGCGCAGGAACGCGTCGACCTGTTCGGTCAGGTCGCCGTCCCCCTGCGAGAGGAGGACGTGCGGGTCGCCGCGCGGGAACTGGCGGCCGCCGGGGTCGAGTCGATCGGCGTGATGTTCCTGTTCTCGCACATGAACCCCGCGCACGAGCAGCGTGCGGCGGAGATCATCGTCGAGGAGGCACCCGGCGTCTCGGTGGTGCTGTCCTCAGCGATCGCACCGACCCACAAGGAGTACACGCGGCTGGCCAGTGTCGTCGCGCAGTCCTATGCCGGGGAGCGGGCGCGCAGACACTTCAAGTCCGTGGAGGACAAAGCGCGTACGGACGGTTTCCAGCGGCAGGTGTCCACGCTGCTGGCGCACGGCGGCACCGTGCCGGTGGACACCCCGCGACTGTACGAGTCCTATGTGTCCGGTCCGGTCGGCGGGGTGCTGGGCGGGCACCACATCGGAGAGATCCTCGGTTCGGACAACGTGGTCTGCTGCGACATCGGCGGCACCAGCTTCGACGTGGGCATCATCCGCGACGGCACCATCCCGATCACCCGGGAACCGACCCTGCTGAGCTTCCGCACCAACATCCCGATGATTCACACCGAGTCGATCGGTGCCGGGATGGGCTCGGAACTGGGGATCCACCCGCTGACCGGGAAACTCACCATCGGCCCGCGCAGCGCGGGATCGGATGTCGGTGCCTGTCTGAACTGGCCGAACCCGACGATCACCGACTGCCACCTGCTGCTGGGCTATCTGGATCCGAACAACTTCCTCGGCGGTGACGTGCCGCTGGACAAGGACGCGGCGCAGGCGGCGCTGGAGCCCATGGCCAAGCATTTCAAGGTCGGCGTCATGGAGTTCTGCGAGCGGGCGCATCAGCTGGTCACCGAGTCGATGCGGGAGTTCCTGTCGAACATGCTCCGCGGCCGTGGGTACACCACCGAGGAGTACTCACTCATGATGTACGGCGGCGGTGGCCCGCTGGGCCTGTCGGGGGTGGTCGACGGGCTGGACTTCAAGGAGGTCATCACTTTCCCCTTCGCCGCGGTCTTCTCGGCCTTCGGCGTGCTCTGCGCGCCGCGGCGCTACCGCTACCACCAGGCGACCATCGCGGCCTGTCCACCCGGGGACGACACTCCCGCCCGCGCGGTAAAGGGCGCGGCGATCGAGGCGATCAACGCGGCCTGGGCGTCGCTGGAGGAGCGCGCGCGTCAGGACTTCGCCGTCCACGGCTGGGACTTCGGCGCGGCCAAGCTGAACCGCTCGGCGTATGTGCGCTTCACCAACCAGCTGTCGGACTTCGAGGTCCCCTGGGACGGTGCCCGGATTGCGTCGATCGACGACCTGCATGAGCTGATGCGCGGCTACGAGCGCGTCTACACCAGCATCTATCCCAAGCAGGCGCTGTACTCCGAAGTCGGCTACCAGATCCTGGAGCTGGCTCTCTCCGCGGACCTCGAGACACCCAAGCCCGCCGTCCCGGTGCTCGACCTGCACGGCAGGACCCCGTCCTCGTCGGCCCTCAAGGGAACCAGGCCGGGCCACTGGAGAGGCCAGGACATCACCTTCCGGATCTACGAGATGGACGAGCTGCAGGCCGGCAACGTCGTGGGCGGCCCGGCGGTGATCGAGCACCCGGCGACCACGCTGCTCATCCCGCCCACCCATCACGTCGAGTTCGACAGCCGCCGCCTCATCCACTACCGCGCCGGCCAGGCCTGACCGCCGTCCCACCGAGGAGACACACACCATGGCCTACCAGAAGCCGACGCTGCTCCAGCAACTGCGACGCAGCGAGCAGCTCTTCGAAGAGACCGGTCACTACCAGGGACTGACCGAGCTGACCAACCTCGAAGCCGACCCGCTGCAGTTCGAGTCTTTCCACTCGCGGCTGCTGTCGACCATCATCTCGACGCGCGAGACGATGAAATACATCGCATCCTCCCCCGCCGTCCGGGACTTCGAGGAGTTCGTGATCGGGCTCTACACCCCGGAAGGCGACGCCATCGCCCTGTCCAGCGGGATCATGGTGCACGTCCATACTCTGTCCGAGTTCATCAAGTTCATGATCAAGAACGGGTACGAGGACAACCCGAAGATCCGGCCCGGGGACATCTTCGAGAACAACGAGGTGTGGGCCGGCGGAGTGCACACGCCAGACGTCATGACCGTCATCCCGGTCTTCCACGGCGACGAGCTCATCGCCTGGGTCGGCGCGGTCGCCCACGAACTGGAAGCGGGCACCTACGAGGGACCGGGCATGTCGGTGCTCACCCCGGACCGCTACGGCGAGGGACTGCACATCAGCGCCGAGAAGGTCGGCGAGGACGACCACTTCCGTCACGACTACATGCTGCGGCTGCGCATGGGCCTCAGAAACGCCAACTGGTGGATCCTGGACGACAAGGCCAAGCTGTCGGGCTGCCTGATGGTCCGTGACGCGCTCACCGGGATCATCGACGGGTTCGGCCTGGACTACTACAAGCAGGCCACGAAGGAACTGATCGAGGAAGGCCGCCGGGAGTTCCTCAAGCGGGTCCGCACGACCATGGTGCCGGGCACCTATCGCGGGCTGACCATGCCGGTGCACAAGCGCAGCCATGTGCCGTTCGTGCACCCGCTGGCCAAGAACGACTTCATCGACCTGGTGCGCCAGGAGATGACGATCACCGGTGAGGGCCGTATAGAACTCGACTACGAAGGTTCGACCGGCTGGAGCTTCCACCCGTTCAACTGCGCGCCAGGGCCGATGAACGGCGGCTTCTGGATCACTCTCACCCAGCTGCTCAACTACGACGGTCGGGTCAACGACGGCGCGTATCTGGCGGTCAAGCAGTACCTGCCCGAAGGATCGATCGTCAACGCGAACTACCAAGGCGTGGCCACATCGTTGGCCTGGTGGACCCTCATCCCGATCTTCGCCAACGTCTGGCGGCTGATGGGCATCAGCTGGTACGCCAGGGGATTCACCGAGGAGATCCTGATGTCCACCCCGACCTGCATGGTGGGGGTCGCCGGTTTCGACCAGTTCGGCGGGCCGACCGGCTACAACAACTTCGAGATGGCCGGCGAGAGTTTCGGCGCCCGTGGCGTGGCCGACGGCATGGACTGCGGCAGTCCGATCTGGAACTCGGAAGGCATCCAGGGCGACGCCGAGGTCTGGGAGCTGACCGGCCCCAACGTCTACCTCGGCCGCAGCTTCGTCCCCGACCACCAGGGCTACGGGCGATTCCGCGGCGGGTCCGGCTGGCAGTCGCTGTGGATGGTGAAGGGCTCCGACGTGGTCAACGTGACCCTGTCCGGATCCGGGTGCATGAACGGCGGTGTGTTCCACAAGGGGCTCTTCGGTGGCTACCCGCCGGCGGGCTGGAAGTGTCTGTGGGCCACCGGAACCAACATCGCCGACCTCACCGCCCGCGGCGAGAAGCTGCCGTCCAGCCTCGAAGAGGCCGAACGCATGCTGATGGACGGCACGATCACCGCCGAGGACTGGTACTGCGGTCCGGACAACCAGTGGTCACCGAACCTGCGGGAGGGCGACCTGTTCGGCGTGCTGTACTACGGCGGCGCAGGCTACGGCGACCCGCTGGAACGCGAAACCCCTGCCATCGAGAAGGACCTCGCCAACGGCCTGATGACCGCTCACGGCGCACGGGCGGCCTACGGCTACACCGGCTCCGACGCGGACACCCAAACCGAACGCGTACGGCGTCGGCAAGCCCGGCTGGCCGCATCCGCACCCGCATCCGAATGGTGGGCCGCCGAACGCGACCGCGCCGCCGCGGGTGAGGTCTCCGGCATGGTGCACCACGCCTTCGCCCGCTCGGCCAAACTGTCCGACGCCCTCGTCACCCAGTACAAGGCGTTCTGGCAGCTCGACGAATTCCCCTACACCGAGACCGGCGAGCCGAACTTCTCCGCCCCGGCCCCCGTCGGCTTCTTCTACCCGAGCTCGTCCAGCCGGCCGCGGCCCGACGCGACCGCCTCCTGAAACCTCCTGGAACCTCGCCGAAAGAGGGCAGCACCATGACCACCGGCCACGACCGCTCCCCCGTCTCCCGCCAGGAGACGACGACCGCCCTGGTGCAGCGCAAGCTGTCCTGGGAGGAACTGCTCGGGCTCATGCGGGCCCCGAAGGACGAGTCCCGCTTCGCCGAAACCCTTGTCGCACTGCAGCAACTCGTCGACTGGCACGAGCAGATCCTGCTCCCGCTCGGGGAGAACCTGTTCATCGTCGCCAAGGACGGCAAGGCCATCGTGAAGACGAGGGCAGGCGCAGAACTCGGCCCGTGGAACGGGAACTGGAAGATGCACTGCCGGGTGATCGTCCGGCGCACCCGCGAGGACTTCCTGGAGGTCTACCCCGAGGAACACCTCACCATCGATCCCGACCTCGTCGAGATCCGCGAGTTCCTGTGCCCGGTCAGCGGCACACTCCTCGACGTCGACTGCGTGCCGCCGACCTTTCCGGTGGAGGTCGACTTCACCCCCGACCTGGCGACCTTCTACACCCGATGGCTCGGCCGCGACCTGCCCGTGACGCTGTAGGGAAACGGCCGGCGGGGCGCCCCCACACACTCCCGCCGGCCGTCTCCCCTCCCCCTCGCGCCCGATGCACGTGGCGGGCTCACGGAGTTGGAAAGGCGACGATGAAGACACCCGACACCGACCTGCTGTGGAACCCGGATCCCGAAACCGCCGCCCGCTCCAACATCTCCGCCTTCATCCGGTGGCTCGGGGACACGCGCGGCCTGTCGTTCGCCGACTACGCCGATCTGTGGCGGTGGAGCACGAGGGACCTGCCCGCGTTCTGGTCCGCCGTCTGGCAGTACTACAGCCTCGACAAGGTCACCACCTACGACGAGGTACTGGCCTCCCCGGCCATGCCCGGAGCCCAGTGGTTCACCGGAGCCCGCATCAACTTCGCCGAGCGATGCCTCGCACATCCCTCGACACATCCCGCGGCGACCCGCCCGGCGCTGGTCAGCCTCACCGAGGGCGGCATACCGGCCGAGACCTCGTGGGCGGACCTGCGCCAACAGGTCGCCGCAGTCAGTACCACCCTGCGCGATCTCGGCGTCGGGCCCGGCGACTGCGTCGCGGGGTACCTGCCCAACATCCCCGAGGCCGTTGTCGCCCTGCTCGCCGCCGCGGCGGTGGGCGCCGTCTGGACCGTGTGTTCCCCCGATTTCGGCACCCCCAGCGTGCTGGCCCGGCTCCGGCAGGCCCGGCCGACGGTTCTGATCGCCGCGGACGGCTATCGGCACGGGGGGAAGGAGCACGACCGCCGCGGACAGATCGCAGACATCGTGGACGGCCTGCCCACGGTGCGCCACCTCGTCACCGTCGACCGACTGCTTCCGGCAGCTTCGGGCACGTGGTCGCGACGGAGTGATGTGACCCAGCACGAGTGGACCGCATGGGCCGCCGCGGACGCCCTCCTGGAGTTCACCGACGTGCCGTTCGACCATCCCCTGTGGATCCTGTGGTCGTCGGGGACGACCGGCATCCCGAAAGGCATTGTGCACAGCCACGGCGGAATCGTCGTGGAGCTCCTCAAGGCCCTCGGTCTTGGTGCCGACCTGCGTCCCGACGACCGGTTCCTCTTCATCACCTCCACCAGTTGGATGGTCTGGAACTTCCTCGTCGCAGGGCTCCTCCACGGAGCCACGGTCGTGCTCTACGACGGCAGCCCCGCCTTCCCCGACGTCGACGGCGGGTGGCGGGTCGCCGAGCGCACCGGCGCGACGATGGTCGGCGTCGGCGCGGGCTATCTGGTCGCGGGTGAGAAGGCCGGTGCCAGCCCCGGCGCCGACGTCGGCCTCGGGGCGATCCGGTCGATCCTGCAGACAGGCTCCTCCCTGCCACCGTCCACCTGGCGCTGGGTATACGACCATCTCTCGCCCGACGTCTGGCTGCAGTCGGTGTGCGGCGGCACGGACGTGTGCTCCGCGCTGGCCGGGGGATCCCTTCTCCTCCCCGTGCGGACCGGCCGCATCCAGTGCCCGGCCCTCGGCGTGGCACTGGCCGCCTGGAACCCCGACGGCGACCCCGTGATCGACGAGCAGGGCGAACTGGTCGTCACCGCGCCGATGCCGTCGATGCCACTGCGCTTCGTCGACGACGCCGACGGCTCCCGCTACCGGGCGAGCTACTTCGACACCTATCCCGGAGTCTGGCGGCACGGGGACTGGATGACCGTCTCCGCGGACCACACCGTCGTCGTGTCCGGCCGGTCGGACGCCACCCTCAACCGCATGGGCGTTCGCATGGGCTCCGCCGACATCTACGCCGTCGTGGACCAACTCCCCGAGATCACCGACAGCCTCGTCATCGGGGCCGAACTCGAGGACGGCGGCTACGTCATGCCCCTCTTCGTCGTTCCGGCTCCCGGCGTCGCACTGGACGACGTCCTCCGCGGCCGGATCAGGGACGCGATCCGGCACGCGTTGTCCCCGCGCCACGTACCGGACACGATCGTCGCCGTCCCGGCCGTCCCGCGGACCCTCACCGGAAAGAAGCTGGAGGTCCCCGTCAAAAGGATCCTCCGGGGCGCAGACCCGGGCGAGGTTGTTGCGACAGGCGCTGTCACCCACCCGGAGATGCTGGTCTGGTTCGCGGAGTACGCGGCTGAGTTCATCACCGGATCATCCAGCGCCGGCGGCCGCCCTGCCTGAGCGCCGCCGAGGAGACGCGCGGCGCTGGTGTTCGCCGACCAGGTCCTGTCTGGAGTCCGGATCGCGCGTTGGTAGATCGCCTGCGTCATGAGGCCCGCTTTTGGCAGGCCGTTGGTCATGGCCCGAGGCGATCTCACCGACGACCAGTGGGCCCTGATCGAGCCCCATCCTCCGATCGCCGCGGTCGGCCCCGTCCCCGACCTGCGGAAACACTTCAACGCAGTGATGTGGCGGTTCCGGACGGGTAGCCCCTGGCGTGATCCGCCGGATGAGTTCGGGCCCTGGCAGAGCGCGTACGACCGCTTCCGGATCTGGGCGGCCCAGGGTGTCTTCCAGCGTCTGATGGAGGCGGTGATCGCCGAGGCTGCCGCCCGCGGCCAGGTGGACCTGGGGCTGGGCAGCGTGGACTCGGCGACCGCCCGGGCCCATCACCACGCAGCCGGGATGGCCCTGGACCAGGAGCAGTTGGCCGCTCGGGAAGTGGCCTTCGAGGCCGAAAAGGGGGCGCTGCGGAGGGACAAGAGCCGCAGGACGGACAGACCGAGGGTGACCCGGGTCTTGCGGCGACCGGCGCTGCTGCCGCCCGCCGGCGTTCGTCCTCACGCCCGGCCAGGCCGGCGACAGCCCTCGGTTCGTTCCGGTCCTGGAGCGGGTCAAGGTGCGCGGACCGGTCGGACGTCCCCGGACCTGAACGAGGCGGTCTGCCGGAAGCCACGTGCTTCCGGCAGACCGCCTCTGTGTGTCGGGAACCGCTGGATCAGACGAGCGCGCCGTCGGTGATCTGGGTGGCGATGCCGTTCTTGAGCTCGACCTGGGCCTCCACACCGTCCTTGGCCGCCTTCTCCAGGTCGGCCTCCTCGCACGGGGCGTCCACCTTCGGGTTGGCGACGCCGCAGATCTGGCCCCCGCCCAGGATCACGGTGTCCTCGGAGAGGTAGAAGGACTGCTGCTCGCCGCCGGAGCCCTGGGCCTTGGGGCCGTCGATCAGGTACTTGCCGGGGGCCACGTACCGCACGATGCCGTACCAGGTGCCGCTGACGCCCTCGCCCTTGTTGAGCCCCTCCACTTCGGTCCCGCCGGAGCCGGACGTGGAGCCGCCGGACGTGGAGCCGCCGGACGTGGAGCCGCCGGACGTGGAGCCGCCGGACGTGCTGCTGCCTCCGGAGGTGCTTCCGGAACCGGTGGCGGAACCGGATCCGGTGGCGGACGCGGACGCGGAGGCGGTGGAGGAGGCGGACTCGCTCGCCGCCGCGGCCGTGTCGGAGGAACTCGCGGCGTCGTCACCCTGGTTGCACGCCGTCATCAGCAGAGTGCCGCCGAGGAGCGCGGCGGAGACGAGGAAGGCCTTGCGACGGTTGCGCATCATTGGTCAAGTCCCTTGAGGAAAAGGAGGGTCGGCGCCGAGGTGGGTTCGGCCGCTCGGTGTGGGTGCGATGACTAGGAGGGGGGCGGGATCCGAACGGATGCGTCGGTGTTCGAACCAGGACGACGCCGTCACGGCCCCGTGACATGGACAACTCGCTGTCACAGAACGGAGTTGTTCCCCTCGAGCGCTCCGATTCTAGGTATCTCCCATGACCTGGACGACCGCGTCGCGGACCGCCGCCGACGATGACGGGGCGGACTCGGGGAGCACGTCCTGCCGGGAGGGGCAGCCGGTGCGGTCCCGGCGGGCAGTCGCTCTGCCCCATGGCCTCTGATCCAGACAGCCGTCAGCACCGTAACGTCGCTGTGTGACTCTGTGGACTTCTCTAGAACCGGCGTCCGCGACCGTGGACCCCGGTGGGACCACGACCGTCCGGCTGCGGGTGCGCAACACCGGTGACGTCGTCGACGAGTACCGATTCGAGCCCGTCGGGGACATCGCGCCCTGGACGACGGTGGAGCCGCAGACGTTGCGGCTCTATCCCGGTACGACGGGCACGGTCGAGCTGACGTTCGCGCCGCCGCGCAGCCCCGACGCGACGGCGGGGCCGAATCCGTACGCCGTGCGGATCACGCCCACCGAGCATCCGGACGCGACGACGGTGCCGGAGGGCAATCTGACGATCACCCCGTTCACGGAGGTGCGGGCCGAGTTGGTCCCGCCGACCGTGAAGGGGCGGTTCCGGGGGCGGCCCCGGCTCGCGATCGACAACCTCGGCAACAGCAGGGTCACCGCGTCCGTCGCGGGGGCGGACATCGGTGACACCCTGTCGTACGAGTTCCGGCCGTCGAACGTGCAGATCGAGCCCGGCCGGGCGGTGTTCGTGGACACCACGCTGCGGCCCCGGCAGATCATCTGGTTCGGGTCCAAGGAGCAGCGGCCGTACGCGCTGAGCGTGCAGCGGTCGGGGGCGGTGCCGCTCTCGGTGGACGGTACGTTCGTCCAGCGCGGGTTTCTGCCGAGGTGGCTGGCGACGTCGCTGAGCATCGCGATGGCGCTGGCGATCGCGTTCGTGATGATCTGGCTGGCGTACAAGCCGCAGGTGCGGTCCCTCGCCTCGGAGAAGATGGTGGAGGTCAACGGCTCCGCGCTGCCGAGCCCCTCCGTGGCGGCGCCGTCCGTGCCGAAGACCGAATCCTCCGCACAGGCGCCCGCGGACCAGCCGGCCGCGTCCGCCCCGGCGCAGAACGACGACAGCGGCGGCTCCGGCTCGGGCTCCGGTTCGGGGTCCGGCGGCGGGTCGGGCGGGTCGACGGGGTCGGGTGGCGGCGGCGGTGGCGGTGGCGGTTCCGACGACTCGGACGGGCAGACCGAGGTGGCCGGACAGCTGATCATCGGGCAGGGCTCCAACCGCTGTATCGACGTCACCGACGCCACGAACGGCAAGGGCAAGGACGGCACCCCGCTGCAGATCTGGGACTGCGCCGGCTCCGCCAACCAGAAGTGGGACTTCCGCAGCGACGGCACGGTCCGCGCGCTCGGCCTGTGCATGGACGTCGCCTGGGGCTCCAAGGACGACGGCGCGGTCATCCAGCTCGCCAACTGCAGCGGCAACCCCGCCCAGCAGTTCGTGCTGAGCGACGCCGGTGACCTCGTCAACCCGCAGGCCAACAAATGCGTGGACGTGAAGGACAACGGGACCGGCAACGGGGCGAAGCTCCAGCAGTGGACCTGCTCGGGGACGCCCAACCAGAAGTGGCGCGTGGAGTAGGAGCACAACCGCTCCGAAAGGCCTGCACGGCCTACCAGTTGGCCTCGCCCGGTACCAGGCGGCCCGCCTTGCGGTACTCGCGGCGGGCCCCCTCCAGCAGGTCGCCGTCGCCCACGGGCCCGCCCCTTCCGGCGGCCAGATAGGCGGCGGTGACCACCGCGCTGCGGATCGAACCGCCGGCGAGTTCGAAGTCCCGGGCCAGTGGGGCCGGGTCGACGCCGTCCGCGCACGGCACATGGGCCAGCCCGTGCCGCCACAGGGCGAGCCGCTGCTCCTTGTCCGGGAACGGGAAGTCGATCACCAGGTCGAGCCGGCGGGTGAACGCCTCGTCGATGTTGGCGCGCAGGTTGGTGGTGAGCAGCGCGATCCCGTCGAAGGACTCCAGGCGCTGGAGCAGATAGGCGCTCTCCATGTTGGCGTACCGGTCGTGGGAGTCCTTCACCTCGGAGCGCTTGCCGAAGACCGCGTCGGCCTCGTCGAAGAGCAGGACGGCATCGGTGCGGTCCGCCTCGGTGAAGATGCGCTCCAGGTTCTTCTCGGTCTCGCCGACGTATTTGTCGACGACCGAGGACAGCTGGACGACGTACAGGTCGAGCCCCAGTTCGGCGGCGACGACCTCCGCGGACAGGGTCTTGCCGGTCCCCGACTCCCCCGCGAACAGCCCCAGCACGCCCCTGCCCCGTCCGCCGCCCGCGCTGAGCCGCCAGTCGCCGAGGACGCGGTCGCGGTGGCGGGCGCGCAGGGCGAGTTCATGGAGCTGGGTGAGGGGGCGGTCGGGCAGCACCAGGTCCGTCCAGCCGACGTCGGGCCGGATCCGGCGGGCATGCTTCTCCAGGCCGGACGCGGACTGCTGCCGGGCGGCGAGGCGGATGTGCTCGGCGGTGAGCGGCCCACCCTCGAAGGCGGCCAGCGCCCGAGCGGCCCGCGCGGCCCGCGCGACCCGGTCACCACTGAGACGGTAGGGGGCGACGGTGGCGGCGAGATCGAAGCCGGGCCGGGCGGGAGCCTGTTCGCCCGCCGTGCCGAGTTCCCTCTCCCACACCCCCGTGCCGCCCGTGCCGCGGCGGGGTGCGTCCAGGATCAGGGGGTCGGTGGGGGTCCAGTGGGGGTCGTACGGGCGGGGGTCCGCGAGGAGGACGGTCACGTCCGGTGCCGCCGTCAACGCGGCGACCAGCGGGGCCGGTTGGTCGGGGAGTCCGGTCACGACGACCGCCCGGCCGGTCAGCCGGGCCTCGCGTAGGAGGGCGGGGATCTGCTCGGTGGGCCCGGTGAAGCGCAGGGCCTCGGCGCCGGCCGTGTGCAGGGCGGCGGCGAGCGCGGCCGGGCCGTCGCCCTCGCGGTGTTCGCGCAGGTAGACGGTGAGGGGGCCGTGTGTGAGGCGGTCGGCGAGGCGGCGGGCGAAGGCCTCGGAGGGCAGCGCGCGCGGCAGGGGGTGCAGCAGACCCCGTAGGGACGCGTCGGGGGTGTCGTCCCCGAGGAGATGCGCGAGGACCCGGTCCGGGACGCGCAACGAGCGGGACAGGAAGGGGCGTTCGGGTTCCTCGATCTCCAGCAGGCCCAGCGCGGACAGCGGCGCCGAGGCGTGGAAGCGGGCGCGGGCCGGTGCGAGGTGCGCGGGCGCCCCGCACAGCTCCAGCGCGAGCCCGACCGTCGCCCGGCGCCTGCTGACGTCGTCGTTGAGGTAGCCGTAGAGCGGCTCGAACGTCCGGTCCAGGTCGGGCGCGAGGGCGATGAGGAGGACGGCGAGATCGAGGGCGGTGAGGGGGAGGCGGTCGGCGAGGGCGGTGAGGCGGTTCACCCCGCCCGTCGCGTCGGCGGGTCCGTCCGTCGGCTGCTCCACCTGCTGGACCGGCCCGCGGTCCAGCAGGTGCCGTACCGCCTCCTCGGAGAGATACAGCCCGCGCAACGGATCGGCGGCCGTGGGGTCCCCGACGGCCCGCTGATCGACCAGCCCGGCGACCCGCTCGCGCAGGGCGCCGAGACGAGTGAGCAGCGCGGCCGTCCCGTCGGCCGCCGCGAGGTCCGCACGGGTCGCCGCCGTCGCCGCCGTCGGCGTCACCGGTCGCCCTTCTCCGGGACCTCAGGGGCCTCAGGGGCCTCACGGGCCTCGCGGGCCGCCGCCACCTGGTGGGGGCGGTGGGCGCGGCCCTCGTCCTGCGGGGGGTCGCCGTCGAGGCCGGCGACCCGGACGAGCGCGCCCTCGGTGACCGGTGGGCCCGCGTCGTACTCGGGGTAGGCCGGGAAGGGGGCCGTCACCACCAGGTCCAGGGAGGGCTTGAGCTCGCCGCCGAGCGCGGACCAGATCTCCGCGAGGGAACGCGTCTCGGTCTGGACGCCGGCCACGTTCACATGGACCGCCAGGCCCAAGGCCCCGAGTGCGCCCGGGAGTTCGTCGGCGGCGAGGATCTCGCGCGGAATGAGGTTGGTCAGCACGGCGGAAAGCAGCCGGTGTTCGTCCTGCGGGGTTTTCGTCCAGGCGGTGACGAGGTAGGAAAGCCGGAACCAGCGCGGCGGCTGACGCCGTTTCACCACGACGTCCCGCTCGTCGCGCACCGCGACCTGCCCGCGCTGGCGGCGCGCCACGTCCTCCCGGATGTCGTACAAGTAGGCGTTGACGACGGGGGAGTTGCGCCGGGCCGCCCAGTCACGGGTGGGTGCCTCGAAGGAGACGTCGATGCCGGAGCCGGTCAGCGCGCCCCCGCCGAGCAGGCCCTTGAGGACCTCGTCGACCTCGTGGATCACCCTCGCGCTCCTCCGTCACCCGTCCTGCCGAACCCCCTTGACCGATCGTGCCCGTGACCGGGCGGGTTCCGCAGGCGCGCCGGGGTCGGCGGCCGGGCACGACACGCTGCCCGCGTGTTCCCCTTCGAGTGCCCGTTCGGTCAGATGTAGCCTTCCCGGAGGGCATATGCCACCGCATGCGCCCGGTTCCGCAGATGCAGGCGGGTCGTGAGTCCGTGCATCACGTTCTTGACGGTTCGTTCGGAGTAGGACAGCTTGCTGGCGATCTCTCCGGTGTCGAGGCCCTCGGCGACCAGCCGTAGGACGTCCACCTCCCGTGGCGCGAGCCCCAGCGAGGGCGCGCCCGGGCGCCCTGCCGCGCCCCGGTGCAGCGTGCCGACCTGGCTGATCAGCCGGCCCAGCAGATCGGAGGGCAGATCGCCGTCGCCGCGCGCCGCCGCGAGGACCGCCTGCACCAGCCGGTGCGCGGTGGCCTCCCGGCGCCAGACGATCGCCCCGACCCCGCACTCGATGACGTCGAGCAGCTCGGTCTCGCGGATCGCGCCCACCACGAGCACCACCCGGGTGCCCTCGGTGCGGGTGATCCTGCGCAGCCGGGCCAGAGCGGTGTCGTCGAGGGTGTCCTCGACGAGCAGCGCGACCGTGCCGGGCGTGGGCGTGGGGTCCTCGCGGACCTCGATCTCCGGCCGGCCCCGCAGCTGGCTCGCCGCGCCCTCCCGGGAGATGGGGTCGGGCGCGAGGACGGCGACGGGCAGGCGCCGCCTGGCATTCGGCGTGCCGGTGTCCGGTGTCCGGGTGTCGGAAGTCCGGGCGTCTGCTGTCCGGGGTGAGCTGAGCAACCTGTCCCCCATGGTGACGGGACCGCGTCCGGCGGGAACCGGTGGCGGATGGGTCCGGTCAACACTTCTGGGCCCCGTGGGGCGGGCGCAATCGTGGACCACCACGAGCCCCACCACGAGAGCAACGGGGAAGCAACCACAAGGTGCGAACATCACTGCAGGTCAACGGGGGTTCGATGGTCGTGCGGGAGGTTCTTCGTGAGCCTCGCCACAACGGCCGTACGACGTCGTACGGAGCCGCGCCCGACGGACGCACCGCGTCCGGGGGGCGTACCGACTGGCAGGAGACAGGGATGAGCGGACCCTTGCGGGAACGCGACGACGCGCACGCGTTGCTCGCGGCCGAGGTCGAGCGTGCCCGGGCCGGCGCGGGCCGGCTGGTCCTGCTGCGCGGGGCCACCGGCACCGGCCGCTCCGCGCTGCTGGAGGCCGCGGTCGCGCACGCGGCGGGGCACGGGCTGCGGGTGCTGCGGGCCCGCTGCTCCCCCGGGGACACCGCCGTCCCGTTCTCCTGCGTCCTCCATCTCCTGGGCCCCGTACCGGAGTTCGCGGACGAGGAGGTGGGGCCCGGCGAGGACGACCGGGGGAGCGCGGCGCGGCTGTGGCGGCTGCTGCGGTCGTACGCCGCCGAGGGCCCGGTGATGGTGGCGGTGGACGACGTCGACCTCGCCGACGACGCCTCGCGCCGCTGGCTGATGGAGGCGGCGCGGCACGTCGACCGATTACCGCTGCTGCTCGTGGCCACCGAGCGCATCCAGTACGACATCGATCCCCGGCCGACAGGTATCACACACGCCCTCACCCCCTCCCTGGTCCGCACCCACACCCTCGCCCCGCTCACCGACGACACGTCCGCCGAGCTGGTCCGTGCTGCCTTCCCCGAGGCCTCGCCGCGGTGGACGGCGGACTGCGTGGACGCCGCCGCGGGCAGCCCCCTGCTGCTGCACGCCCTCCTCGACGACCTCGCGGGCGCCCCCACGTCCACCCCCGTGCCGCACACGTGCGCCGCGCTGTACCCCGGTTCCTACCCGGCCGCCGTGTCCTGGTGGCTGGAGAGCGCCGGGGCGGCGACGGCGGAGGTGGCCCGGACCCTGGCGGCACTGGAACAGACGGAGACGGAGGGGGCGTCCGTCTCCCCTGAGGACACCACAGGCCTCGCCGCGCTGCTCGCCGACGCCTGTGCCGCCGATTCCGCTCGGGTTTCCGGATGGCTGACCGCGATGACCCGGCTGGGGCTGCTGCGGGCGGGCGCGGACGGGCGGCCCCGGTACGCGCACCCCCTGCTGCGGGACGCCGTCCTCGCCGGCTGGCCCGCGGGGCGCCGGCAGGACGCGCACCGGGCCGTCGCCCAGGCGATGCTGCGCCGGGGCGACGGGGTGGAGAGTGTGGCCCGGCAACTGCTGGGCAGTGCGCGGGTCGGTGAGCCGTGGGCGCTGCGCGTGCTGCGCGACGGCGTCACGGTCGCCATCCGCGCCGGCCGCCCGGACGACGCCGTCGGCTACCTCCGCCGCGCCCTCGCCGAGCCCCTCCCCGACGACCTCCGGCAGCGGCTGCTGACCGAACTGGGCTCCCTGGAGTACGCCTCCGCGGACGTCCCGGCCGGCATCCCCCGGCTGGTCGAGGCACTGGACCTGCCGGCCGAGCCGCGCGACCGGGTCCGTACGGCGATCGCGCTGGGCACGGCACTGGCGGGCCGCGGGGAGGTCCGTACGGCCGTGGAGGTGCTGCGCCGCACCGAGGCCCTGCTCCCCGGCCACCCCGGCCTCACCCGCACCCTGCAGACCGCGTCCGCGCTGCTCTCCGACCAGGACCAGACCGTCCGCCAGGACGCCTACCGCTGGCTCGCGGAGACCGCCGAACGCTCCCCGGAACCGGTCGGCGCCTCCGGCCAGGCCCTGCTGGTGCGGTACGCGGCGACCGCGGGGGACATCGGGGCGCGCGAGGCGATGCGTCGGCTGCGCACCCTCCTGGAGGAGCCCGCCGACCCGCTCGCCGAGCCCTTCCTGCTGGGTACGGCGGCGGCGGTGGCCCAGTGGGCCGACGAACTCGACGAGGCGCAACGCCTGGTGGAACGCGGCCTGGCCTCCCAGCGCCCGTTCCTCCTGCACCCGATGGAGCAGGCGCTGCTGGACACCCGCTGCGACATCGCGGCGGCCCGGGGCGACTACGCCACCGTCCTCGCCGGTCACCCGGACGCGGCCCGCGCCCGCCGCTGCGATGTCCCCGGCAACGCGGACGCGCACGCCCTGACGGCGCTGGTGGAGACCGGCCGTACGGCCGAGGCGCGCGCCCTCGCGGACACCTTCGATCTGCGGGACGCCCCCGACTCCTGGGAACTCAACCGCTTCCTCTACGCCCGGGGCATCCTCCGCTTCACCGAGGGCGAGGTCGCGGGCGCCCTGCACGACTTCCTGGAGTGCGGCCGCCGCCAGTCCGCCCGCGCCGTCGTCAGCCCGGTCGTCACCCCGTGGCGTACGGCGGCCGCGGAGTGCCGGCTCGCCCTGGGCAACCCCCGGGAGGCGCTGGCCCTGGCGGAGGAGGAACTGCGGCTGGCCCGGGTGTGGAACACCCCGCGCACGGTGGGCCGGGCGTTGCGCGTCCTCGGCCGGGCCACCCGGGGCCGGCGCGGTCTGGAACTCGGTGAGGAGGCGGTGACCGTGCTGCGGGACTCCCCGGCCGAGGCCGAACTGGTCGCCTCCCTGCTCGCCCAGGGTTTCCAGCTCAACGCCTCCGGCGAACGCGCCCGGGGCCGCGACCACCTCCGCGAGGCCGCCGAACGCGCCGAACGCCTGGGCAGCGAACGCCTCCTGGCCCACGCCAACCAGGCCCTGCGCACCGCCGGCGCCCGCCGCACCACCCCGGCCCACACCGGCTCCGGCTCGCTCACCGGCAGCGAACGCCGTATCGCGGAACTCGCGGTGGAGGGCCGCACCAACATGGAGATAGCCGCACTCCTGCATGTGGCCCGCCGGACGGTGGAGACCCATCTCACCAGCGCCTACCGCAAGTTGGGCATCAGGAGGCGGGGTGAACTGCGGGCGGCGCTGGAACGGTGACCGTACGACCGGAAACGGACCCCGGAGGGGACGACATGGAGACAGTGGTGGAGTGGGTGGACGCCCGTGAGCGGCTGCCGCGGTCCGGGACGCCGGTGGCGGCCGCGACGACGGGCCGCTACCCGGACGGGGAGGAGTTCTGGCTGGTGCTGCCCATGCACTTCACCACCCTGCACCTCGCCGAGGACGGCACCGAGCACCACGACTGCTTCGTCGACTCCGACCGCGTCGTCCGGCTGCCGTACGGCCGCCCCTGCGACGAGCCCGTCACCCATTGGGCGGCCCTGCCGACGCTCCCGGGCACGAGCGTGCACCACGTCCTGGGGGAGGACGTACGACCTGCCCTGCACAGGGCGAAGGCGGAGGCGGAGGCCGGGGACTAGGGAGCGTCCGGGTCCAGGACCACGGGCGCGCCGGCCAGGACCCCGCCGTCGAGGACGAACTCGCTGCCCGTGGAGAAGGTGGCGTCGGTGATGATGAACAGGACCGTGCGGGCGACCTCCTCGGGGGTGCCGAAGCGGGGGATCGGCTGGCCCGCGATGAACCGGTCGTCGAAGCCGGCCGTCATCGCCGTACGGATCGCGCCGGGGTGCACGGAGCAGACGCGGATGCCGTCCGGGGCCAGCTCCAGCGCGGCCGTCTTGGTCAGGCCGCGCACCCCCCATTTGCTCGCCACGTACGCGCCGACACCGGCGTACCCGGTCAGCCCCGCCAGGGAGGACATGTTCACGATCACCCCGCCGCCGGCCCGGCGCAGCGAGGGCGCCGCCGTGCGCATACCGAGCCAGGTGCCCTGAAGGTTGACGTCCAGGACCCGGCGGAACTGGAGCAGGCTCTCCTCCGCCAGGGTGCCCCACCCGGCGATCCCCGCGTTGTTCACCAGTACCGACACCGGCCCCGCGTGCTGCTCGGTCTTGGCCAGCGCCTTCTGCCAGCCCCGCTCGTCGCTGACGTCGAGGTGCAGGAAGCGGGCCGGGGCGCCGAGTTCCGTCGCCAGGGCGGTCCCCTCGGAGTCGAGGATGTCGGCGATCATCACCGTGGCCCCCTCGGCCGCGAGCAGGCGCACCACCGCGGCGCCGATCCCCCGCGCCCCGCCGGTGACGATCGCCACCCGCTCGTCGAGACGACCCATCGTGACCTCCTGTGACCTCCTGGGACGACGACCACCAGGCCCAGCATCGGCCGCGCGGGGGCGGGACCGCAGGTCGGGCTGGTCCGGACGGGGGACACGGCCCCCGCCCGGGTCACCGGTCAGCGGACCCGGATGAACAGCACGTTGTACCCGCTGCTCGTGCTGCGGTTCTTGATGTAGACGCCCTCCGAGCCGCCGCCGTCGGGGTCGCTGGTGTTGCCCTCCACCGTGGTGAAGGCGGAGCCGCTGCCCACCGAGCGCACGATGCCGATGTGCTCGTGCCCGCCCTCGAAGTCCCAGCCTCCGTTCCAGTCGAAGGCCACGATGTCGCCCGGCTGCGGATCCGTCGTCACCGAGAGGTGGTAGTTCCCGGCCCGCGCCTGCCTGACCCAGCCCACCACATAGGTGTTGCGGTAGGAGCTGGCCCCGGTCTGCTTGGCCACCCAGCTCACGAAGGTCGCGCACCAGGCGTAGGTGCTGGTGGACCTCGACAGGCCCACGGCCGATCCGTAGCTGTTCGCCCGGGCGCTGCCCTCGACCGTGCCGGCCTCGGCCTCGGCCACGGCGAGCATCCGGGCGTACCCGCCGCCGGGCGGCGTCGAGGAAGGCGGGGTGACGGCGCCGTACAGGGCGGCCTTGGTGTTCGTCCCCACCTGGCCGTCGACCGACAGCCCCTTCTCGGCCTGGAAGTCCCGCACCGCGCTGTAGGTCAGCGGTCCGAAGTCGCCGTCGACGGCGAGATCGGCTCCGTGGTGGTTGAGCAGGCTCTGCAGCTCGGTGACACAGCCGCTGCGCTGGCCCTGCACGATGTTCGCCGGGCACGAGGAGGAGGTCAGGTTGACCGGCGCCGGTGCGCCGCTGCCGCCGCCCGTGCTGATGTTCGCGTACAGGGCGGCCTTGGTGTTCGTGCCGACCTGGCCGTCGACGGAGAGGCCCGACGCCGACTGGAACGACTTCACGGCCGCCAGGGTCAACGGACCGAACTGGCCGTCCACGTCCAAGTGGTAGCCCTTGCCGTTGAGCAGGGCCTGGAGGGTGGCGACACAGCCGCCGCTCTCCCCGTCCACGATGTTCGCCGGGCAGGACGCCGAGCGCAGGTCCAGGGCGGTGGACGCCGACTCGTCGGTGTCGTACAGCTCCCGCTTGGTGTTGGTGCCGACCTGGCCGTCGACCGACAGGCCGTGCGAGGACTGGAAGTCGCGGACCGCGCTGTACGTGGCCGGGCCGAACTCGCCGTCCACGTCGATCGTGTAGCCGAAGTGCTGGAGCAGCCGCTGGAGTTCGCTGACACAGCCGCCCTTGTCGCCCTGGACGATGTTCGCCGGGCACGAGGCGGAGGTCAGGACGATCGGCGCCGGGGCCGAACCGCCCGTCGCGTACAGCTTGGCCTTGGTCTGCGGGCCGACCTGCCCGTCCACGGCGATCGCGGTGGAGGCCTGGTACTGGCGCACCGCGTAGAGCGTGTTCGCCCCGAAGCTGCCGTCCACCACCAGACCGGCGCCGTGCGCGTTGAGCAGGTTCTGCAACTCCGTGACGCAGCCGCTCACCTGCCCCTGGACGATGTTCGCCGGGCACGAGGAGGAGGTCAGCCTGATCGCCGCGGGCGCCGCCGCCGACGCCGGACCGGCACCGGCGCCGATCAGGGTGCCGGCCGTGAGGAGTGCCGTGGCGGCGGCGAGCGCACCGGTTCTGAGGGTTCTGACACGAAGAGATCTGTGGCTCATGACTGCGGGACGTCTCCTTCGCCGGGACCATGTCGGCACGTGGGTGTGCACGACCAACTGCCCTGTGAGTCATGGCAGTTGACGCATCGATTAAAGCGTCGGCGACCGCCCGTGGATACGCTCGCGGCGCAGCCTTTGCCCGCGGTTGGTCAGCGTGCGAACGACCAGGTCAGCCGGGCCCCCGACACCGCGGTCACCCGCACCGGAATGTCCACGGTCGTCCCGTCGCCGCGCCGCCCCGTGCACACGATCCGGGTGCGCGGGACCGCCTTCAGCCCGGTCGGGCAGGTCACCCGGACCTCGGTGCCGACCCAGGGCAGCGGGTGGTAGAGCCCCTCCACCCGCCCGGCGACGATCCCCGGCGCGAGGGCCTTCACCCCGTCGACCAGGACGGTGTCGTACCGGTCGAGGGTCGTGGTGGACTCGGTGCGGGTGACGAACGGGGTGGCGAGGCCGACCAGGGCGAGGACGGCGGCGGCGCCGCCCGCGAAGCCGACCAGGAACCTGCTGTCGGGCATGCCGGGACCGTACCAGCCGCGGATCCGCCGCCGCCTCGACCATTCGGCCGATCCCGCGACCGCCGCCCGCGCCTACCGTGAGCTGCATGAAATCCGGTTGGCTCAAGGGGTGCGCGCGCGGTGCCGCCGTCGGGGCGCTCTGCACGGCGGCGCTCATCGACCTGGCGTCCGCGGCCGCCGTCGAGTACCCGCTGTGGCGTCCGGCGGTGGTGCTGGCGGTGGGCCTGACCGCGGTCCTCTGGCCGGCGGCCCGCCGCCCGGCCTGGCTCACCCCACCCCTGCGCACCACGATCCCGGCCCTGCTCTCGCTCGCCTACACGGCCGCCGCCTACCTCCCGGACCACAACGCCCCCTTCGGCCCGGGCGAGCTGGCCGTCCTCCTCTCCCTGCTCTTCATCGCCGTACGACACTGTCCACCGCGCTGGTCGGTGGCGTGCGCGGTGCTGGACGCGTGCGCGGTGCTGGCCACGCCGTTGCGCTACTACGGGCAGCTGCCGCCGGACGGGGCGCTGGGGTTCACCCTCGTGAGCCTGATCCTGATCGGAATAGTCGCGGGCCTGGCCGCCTACCTCCGCTCCCTCGACTACCGCCGCACGGTCGCCGTGGCCGACACCCGCCGTGAGGAGCGGCTCGCGATCGCGGCCGACCTGCACGACTTCGTGGCCCACCACGTCACCGGCATCCTGGTCCAGACGCAGGTGGCCCGCATGATGGCGACGACCCGGCCGGACGCCCTCGACCCGGTCCTCGCGGGCATCGAACGCGCCGCGACGGAGGCCCTCGCCTCCATGCGCCGCACGGTGGGCGTCCTGCGGGACACGGACACCGAGGCGGACCGCCGCCCGGTGGGCGACCTGGCCGCGATCACGGGCCTGACGGAGGGTTTCGGGGGCCCGACGCAGAGGATGGTCCTCGACCGGGACCCGTCACTGCCTGCCGACCTTCCCCACGAGGTGCAGGCCGCCGCCTTCCGCGTGGTCCAGGAGTCCCTGACGAACGTACGCCGTCACGCGGCCGACGCCACGACGATCACCGTTCGCCTCCGTCAGGCGGACGGCGCGCTGGAGGTCACCATCCGCGACGACGGCCGCGGCGGCACCCAGCTCCCCGCCGAGGCACACGGGGGCGGCTTCGGCCTGGTGGGCCTGAGGGAGCGGGTCACGGCCCTGGGCGGCCGACTGTGGGCAGGCCCGGCAGCCGGCGGGCAGGGCTGGGAGGTCCGGGCACGTTTTCCTACGGCCCGTTGAAGGGCCTGCTCAGGAGCCGTAGAGAGGCAGCTCCTCGGTGGAGATGGTCCAGTCGGCGATGGTGACGTCCTCGCCGTAGACGAAGTCCTTGCGGGTGGCGTAGCGGGGGCCGTCGGAGGTGGGGTGGATGTCGGTGAGGACGGCGCCGGTGCCGGTGCGGGGGTCGAAGACCGCGTAGACGGGGATGCCCATCAGGGGGTAGTCGCGAAGCTTGCTGACCCAGTCGTTGTCCGGGTTGGAACAGGAGACGATCTCGACGGCGGCGACCAGCGTACGAGGGTCGAAAGATCCGTCACCTTCCATGTCCGCCTCCGCGATCACCATGATGTCGGGGCGGCGCATGATGCGCTCGGTCTCGTCCTCGACGTCGGGCACGCCGGTGTGGGCCACGAACGCTTCCGGGATCACTCGTTCAAGGCGTTTCCGCAGGTGCAGGGCGGTCAACGCGTGCGGTCCGACGGGCGTACGCAGATCGTGGACGATCCCCTCCCTGGTGATCTCGAACCGTCCGGGAACGGTGTCGTCCAGCCCCTGCACGAAGTCCCTCATAGCCCGGTAGGTGTGTGTGCGTGCCCAGGGGATCGGTTCGTTCTCAGGCATGGGTGGCATGGGCTGCACGGCAGTCGCGGCAGCGGCCCGGGGTCGGGGCGCGGAAGGGGCGGTCGCAGCCGTCGCAGTTCTGGAAGGGGTGGCGGGGCTCCGGGGCGGTTGGGGCCGGGGGCCGGAACGGGGGCGGGGGTGGGAGCTGGGCGGTCAGGCGGTGGGCCAGGAGCGCTGCGGGGCGGCGCAGGGGTTCGTTCGGCAAGTCGGCGGTCAGCGCGTGGCGTACGGCTGTCGGGGTGAGGTCGCGTTCCAGCCAGGCGGCGACGCCGGGAGCGAGGTGTTCGGCGTCGGTGGCGGAGAGGAGGAGCCGGGGGTCGTGGCGGCGGAGGGTCGCGAGGAGGTCCACGGCTGTCTGGAGGAGGGTGGGTGAGGTGTCCGAGGGCTTCGGCACGGCGGGCAGGAGCTTGCGGCGCGGCGGGGGCCTGTCCTGGGCGGGGCGGGGGGCGGGCTTGGTGGAGGTGTCCGCCGGGGCGGTCCGGTGGCCGGGCTTGTTGCAGTAGACCGTGCGGGTGACGATCCGGCCGCAAGGGGTGCGCTCGCGGGTGCGGCGCAGGTAGCCGTGGGCTTCGAGTTCGTTCAGAGCGGCGGCGATCCGGGTCGTGCCCTCGGGGAAGCGCTTGGCGAGGGACTTGATGTCGATGCAGGTTCCGGGTTGCACCGACTGGATGTGGACGCCGAGGCCGATCGCGAGGAGGGACAGTTCCGTGTGCTGGGCGAGGTCGTTGCCGATCACCGTGAACTGGGTGGTGTGGCGGATGTGCTCGTGGATCACGCC
This sequence comes from Streptomyces sp. NPDC005820, assembly GCF_040630255.1. Classification (NCBI taxonomy): domain Bacteria; kingdom Bacillati; phylum Actinomycetota; class Actinomycetes; order Kitasatosporales; family Streptomycetaceae; genus Streptomyces; species Streptomyces sp. NPDC005820. Next base: position 5,354 of record NZ_JBEXXE010000055.1, on the reverse strand, counting down.
CGTGTGAGGGTGGTTCTTGCCCGGCTTGCGGGACTTGGCGGGGGCGGGCGCGCTAGGGTTTTTCGTATCCATCGGGAAGGTTGTGCTTCCTAGTTGGTCAGGCCCTCGCACTGGGATTGCCCGTCCCTGCGGGGGCCGTCGTATGTCGGCGGCTGTCGCGCTGAGCGTAAGCCAGGCAAGGGGCAGTAAATCCAGCTGAGTTGGTCTATTTCACCCGCCCGGGTGAGTTTGATCCACGGGCGGGAGGGGTGGGGCTTGGTCGGGTTCTTTCACCTGTGTCTTTGGTCCTTGGGGAGACCGCCCCCGGCACCGGAGCGCACACTCTCGGGTTCCGGTGGCAGCACCACCTCCGCCCAGACCGTCTTGCGCGGCGGCAGGCCCTCGTACACGCCCCAGCGGTCGGCGTACGCGTCCACGAGCAGGAGGCCCCGCCCTGACTCTCCGTCGCCGGGGGCCTGTTGGAGGCGGGGCAGGTGGTCACCGCGCGTGTCCGTCACCTCGATACGGAGCGTGTCCGCGATGACGTACACGAGGAGGGAGAAGTCCCTTCCCTGGACGCGGCCGTGCGTGGCGGCGTTGGTGGCCAGTTCCGCGACGATGTGCGCCGCCGGGTCCAGCGGGAGGCCCCAGGAACGGAGTTGTTCCGTGGCCAGCAGCCGGGCGAGACGGGCGCCTCGGGGGGTGGGGGAGAGGCGTACGTCGAAGTTCCGGAGGGGCGAGTTGAGTTGGGGGGAATTCTGCATCACGTCACTCAGCGTGGCTGTGTTTGTTTACCGTGAACAGCGACTATGCGGTTGCGTACAGTCACTGTCCACTCTTTGTCCGGTGCTGTCCGGGCATGTCGAGCACGGTCTGAGGGGGCTTCGGGATGACGCAGGGAGACGAGCCGGGGTGGGAGGTCGACCCCACCGACGAGTGGGGTGTCGCGGTGGTCGCCACCGTCGCCCGGCAACTCAAGCTCCGGCGCGAGGCGGTCGGAATGCGGGCCGGCGACTTCGGCACGGCCGTCGGGTACGGCGAGGACATGATCTACAAAATCGAGAGCGGGAAGCGGATTCCCCGGCCCGAGTTCCTGGACAGAGCGGACGAGGTGCTCGGGGCGGGTGGGCTGCTCTCCGCGATGAAGGAGGACGTCAAGCGGGTCACCTATCCGAAGAAGGTGCGGGAGATCGCCGAGCTGGAGGCGAAGGCGGTCGAGATCCAGCTCTACGACCCGCTGAGCATCCATGGGCTGTTGCAGACACCTGAGTACGGCCGGGGGCTGCTTCTGATGCGGCGCCCTGCGTACACCGAGGCCGAGGTGGAGCGGTTCGTCGCGGCCCGCGTGGGGCGTAAGTCCGTCTTCGAGCGGGACCCGATGCCGGAACTCAGCTTCGTGGTGGAGGAGTGGACGCTACGACGCCCCCTCGGCGGACGAGCTGTCCTGCGCCGCCAACTGGAACACCTGCTGGAGACAGGCCGGTTGCGCAACGTCGAGCTTCAGGTGATGCCCATGGACTGCGAGGAGCATGCCGGGGTGGACGGCAGCATCGAGGTGCTGAAGTTCGCGGACGGATCAGCTGTCGGACGTTCGCTTGTGGTGGCCAACGGCCGAGCGGTTTGCGACCTGAAGCAGCTCCGTATCCTGGAACTGCGGTACGGCATCATCCGAGCTCAGGCCCTCACTCCACGTGAGTCGCTGGCCTTCATCGAACAACTGCTGGGAGAGACATGACCCGCGACCTCGTGTGGTTCAAGAGCAGCTACAGCAGTGGCAGTGAGGGCGACTCCTGCCTCGAAGTCGCCGTAACCCCCGCCTCCATCCACATCCGCGACTCCAAGCACCCCGAAGACGGCCCCACCTTCCACGTCACTGGTCGTACCTGGACGGCGTTCCTCTCCTACGCCTCCGGCGCGTAACGGCGCAGGACCGCCAGCTCCGCCTCCTCCAGGCGGCGGGGGCAGCGTTCCGTCTCGTCGTAGGCGACCGCCGTGCTCACGCAGGTGCAGTACGTCCGCAGGCCCCTCTTGATATGGCTGGTGAGGCGGAACGACGCGCGGCGGACCGTGGTGATCTCGTGGCGGACGTAGACCATGCGCGGGCGGATCTCCTCGCCGGAGAGGCCGGGCTGGAGGTAGAAGAGGTCCACATGGGCGTCCTGGATCCTCTCCAGGAGCCGCACGTGGTTGAAGGGGTCCAGGTCGCTCATGCGGATCGGGCGGTTGTAGAGGTGCGGCCGCATGCCGGAGGCCAGGGTGTCGATCACGGGGTCACCGCTGAGCGGAGGGCTTCCTCGATGAGGTCGGCCGCCGCTCCCGCCCCTCCCGCGTCGGCGAGTTCGGCCCGGAGAGCGGTGAGTCCCTCGCGGATCTCGGCAGAGGCCGTCACCGTGCGGACCGCCTCGCGCAACGCCTCCGGGGTGGCCTGCTCGCGTGGGAGGTGGACGCCCAGGCGGAGGTGTTCGATCTGGGTCGCGTTCACGCGCTGTTCCGCCATCTGGGGGACCGCGACCATCGGGACGCCGTGGGCCACCGCCTCCATCGTGCCGCCCATGCCGGCGTGGGTGACGAAGGCCTCCGCGTAGGAGAGGACGGACACCTGGGGGACGTGGGCGTGGATCTCGACGTTGGCCGGTAGCGGGCCGAGGTCGGACGGGGAGAGCTCGAAGCCCACCGGCATCACCACGTGGTGGTCGGTGTCCGCGAACGCCTCGACGCAGGCCCGGTAGAAGTCCGGGCGGCGGGTGAACTGGGAGCCCAGGGAGATGAGCACGACCCGGGCGTCCGGGTGCGGGGGGTGCCAGGTGCCCTGGTGGGAGCGGTCGCCCAGGATGGGGCCGGTGTAGGCGACACGGCCGGCGGTGACCGTGTCCGGGCGGCGCTGGAAGGCTCGGGGGAGGGCGGCGATCGCGTAGGCCGGGGACTCGCACTCGTGGAGGCGGGAGGGGTCCAGGCCCCGGGCGGTGAGGGCGGCGGCGAGGTCCTGGTAGCCGGGGAGGTCGGGGACGGCGGGGATGCCGTCGAAGAGCTCCGGGAGGATGCCGTCGTAGGAGAGGTGCGTGGGGGAGAAGAGGACCGTGGGGATCCGCCACTGGGCGCCCAGGATCAGGCCCGCGAAGCCGTAGACGTCGTAGAGGATCAGGTCGGGGCGGTCGGCGGCGTAGGCGCGGGTGAGGGCGGGGAGGGCGCCGAGGGAGGCGTGGACCGCGCGGGCGAAGCCCTCGGAGAGGCGCTCGGGGGGTTCGGATCCGTCCCCCGCGTCGACCGGGTAGAGGACGGGTTCCGCGCCGGCCGCCTTCACCTGGTGCAGGAAGTGCTCGCTGATCGCGTACGTCACCCGGTGGCCGCGTCGGACCAGCTCCTCGACGACTCCGAGCGTCGGGTTGACGTGCCCGAGCATCGGCAGGTTGACGACGGCGACATGAGCGGGGCGGGTGCCGGGCACGGGCGGGGTCCTGTCCTGTGGGCGGTGCGGTGCGGCGCGGTGCGCGGTTCTGCCCAACGAAGCCCTACCGCCGTCCGTGACCCCACCCCCGCGCAGGATCACTCCATCGGGGAGGTGGGGGCGGCTGTGTGTTCGGCCCCGGGGAACACCGGTCCACCTCCGGCCGTCGTCGTCAGGATCGCGCTCGCCACTACGTCGAAGAGGTGGCCGGCGCGTGGGGCGAGCGCGGGCTGGTCGCTGAGCCACGCCAGCGACGCGCCCAGCGCGAACAGGTCGGTGCCGTCGAGGTCGGTGCGGGCCCTGCCCTCGGCCTGGGCGCGGGTGAGGAGGCGGGTGCCGGCTGCGCGCATCGTGACGCACGAGGCGTGCAGCGCGGACTCCTCGTCCTCGATGGCCGTCGTCATCAGGGCCACGACGCCACGGTAGTTGTGCGCGCAGGCGACGAAGTCCCGCAGCCACGACAGCAGGGCGTCATCGGGCGCGTCCGAGGCGGCCAGGGCGGCCGCCGTCTCCGCCAGCTCGTCGAAGCTCGTGCGGAGCAGGGCTTCGAGCAGCGCCTCGCGGGTCGGGAAGTGACGGATCAGCGTGGCCAGCCCCACGCCGGCCCGGCGGGCGATGTCGCGCAGGGACGCGTCGACGCCCTGCTCGGTGACGACGGCGCCCGCGACGGTGAGCAGGTGGTCGTGGTTCTTCCTGGCGTCGGCACGCATGGCTTCCGCTCCCCTTGCCTTTCCGGATCAGTGATCCGTATTATCTGGATCAGTGGTCCGGATGATGTGGACCACTGATCCGTTCAGCGTATCCCCTGGTAGAGGCGGGAGTACAGCGATGCCGACCCCCACGATGAAGGCCATCCGGCTGCATGAGCACGGCGGCCCCGAGGTGCTGCGCCACGAGGACGTGCCGCTGCCCGAGCCGGGGCCCGGTGAGGTGCTCGTCCGCGTCCACGCGGTCGGGGTCAATCCCCCCGACTGGTACCTGCGCGACGGGCTGACCGACCTGCCGCCGGAGACCCGGCCGGTGTTCAGCCTGCCCGTGATCCCGGGGACCGACGTGTCGGGTGTCGTCGAGGCCGTCGCCGCCGACGTGGACGGCTTCTCCGTCGGCGACGAGGTCTTCGGCCTCCTGCGCTTCCCCAGCTTCGACGGCGGCGCCTACGCCGAGTACGTGGCCGCGCCCGCGTCCGACCTCGCCCTCAAGCCGCCCGGCATCGACCATGTGCACGCCGCGGGGGCGGCCATGGCCGGGCTGACGGCCTGGCAGTTCCTGATCGAGGTGGGACACGACCACCCCTCGCCCTTCCAGACGGCGCGGCACCGCCCGACGGCACTCGGCTCCGGCACGACGGTGCTCGTCAACGGCGCCGCGGGCGGCGTGGGACACCTCGCACTGCAACTGGCGAAGGGAAAGGGCGCACAGGTCGTCGCGGTGGCGTCCGGCGCACACGAAGCCTTCCTGCGCGAGCTGGGCGCGGACGAGTTCATCGACTACACCAAAGAACGCCCCGAGGCACTCGTGCACGACATCGACCTCGTCCTCGACACCGTCGGAGGCCCCCACAGCCGTCGCTTCCTGCGCACCCTCAAGCGGGGCGGCGCCCTGTTCCCCGTGTTCTTCGGCGAGTTCGACGAGGAGGAGACCGCGCGACTGGGCGTCACGGTCTCGGGCACCCAGGTCCGCTCGAACGGCACGCAACTCGCCCAGCTGGGCCGCCTCCTCGACACGGGCGCGGTACGCGTCGCGGTGGACAGCACGTTCCCCCTCGCGGACGCCCGAGCGGCCCACGAACGCGCCGCCCGGGGACACCTCCAGGGCAAGATCGTGCTCACGGTCGCCTAGTGCCGCGGCAGGCAACGTTTGCCCCGTCGCGACGCCCGGCACGCCCTCTCGCCGCACCGGCCGAAAGCCCAAGTACATCCAGTACGAGGGC